>NZ_JBFAJR010000006.1:0-31709 GCF_040655295.1 Streptomyces sp. NPDC050448
CCAGCGGCACATACACCGCTCCCGCCTTCACCACACCCAACAGAACCGATACGAGATCCACCGACCGGTCCATCACCACACCGACCCGGCACTCCCGGCCCACACCCCGACCAGCCAGCCAACGCGCCACCCGATCCGCACGCTCGCCCAACTCCGTATACGTCAGCGCAACATCGCCCGACCCCACCGCCACCGCATCCGGAGTCCGCGCCACCTGGGCACCGAACAACTCCGGAAGACTCCCCACCGCAACCGGCCGAGCCGTGTCGTTCCATCCGTCCACCACCAGACGACGCTCGGTCTCCTCCAGCGCGTCGAGCCGGCCGACCGGCAGCGTGGGGTCCGCGGCGATCTGTTCCAGGAGTCGGACCAGTCGCCCTCCCATGGTCGCGACGGCCGCCGCGTCGAACCGGTCGGGCTGGTAGTCGAACCGCAGCTCCAGATCGTCGAGCGGGGCGACGGCCAGGGCCAGGGGGTAGTGGGCGGCGTCCTCGCTCGCCGAGCCGTCGATCTTCAGGCCGCTGAGCCGCAACGGGCCGTCCGGGGTCCGCGGATAGTTCTGGTACACGAGGAGCGTGTCGAACGTCGCGCCGGTTCCGGCGAGACGCTGGATCTCCGTCAGTCCGAGGTGTTGGTGCGGCAGCAGTTCCGCTTGCCGGAGCTGGAGTTCGGTCAGCAGTTCCGCCACCGTGCGGTCCGGGTCCAGGCGTACCCGCACCGGCACCGTGTTGATGAACAGCCCCAGCATCCGCTCCACACCGGGCAGATCCGCCGGCCGCCCCGCCACCACGGCACCGAAGACGACATCACTACGGCCGGTCAACATCCCGACCAGCACACCCCACACGCCCTGGATCACGGTGTTCAGCGTCAGACCGTGCGCACGGGCGACCTCGCCCAACTCCGCCGTCAACCGGGCGCCGACCTTCAACGTCGTGTGGCCGGGGACGGAGGGTTTCGTGCCGGGGTCGGCCGGGTGGAGCAGCGTCGGCTCGACCGTCCCGGCGAGCGCCTCGCGCCAGGCCTCCCGCGCCGCCTCCTTGTCCTGACGGCCCAACCACGCCAGATACTCCCGATACGGCGTGACCGGCGGCAGCACCGACACGTCACCACCGGCCGCGTACAACTCCGACAACTCACCGAACAGAACCGGCAGCGACCAACCGTCCATCACGATGTGATGCATCGTCAACACGAGCCGGTAGTGCGACTCGTCCAGCCTCAGCAGCAACAACCGCAGCAACGGCGGAACCGCCAGGTCGAACCGGGTCTTCTCGGCGGCCGCGAGGCGTTCGGCCTCCGACTGCACTTCGGCGCCGTCCAGCCCGGACAGATCCACCTCACGCCAGGGAAGTTTCACGCCCGAGGCGATCAGCTGGACGGGGTCGCCCGTGCCCCGCCGCTGGAAACTCGCCCGCAGCGTCGCGTGCCGGTCGAGGAGTGCCTGCCAGGAGCTGCGTAACAGGTCCGCGTCCAGCTCGCCCCGGAGTTCCATCGCACCCTGGAGCACATAGATGTCATGGGCCTCCTCGTCGTACCCCGCGTGGAACAGGAGACCTTCCTGAAGCGGTGAGAGCGGCCACACATCCTCGATGCGCACCTGGGTCACTGCAGTCACTCCTTTTCGGTGGCGAGATGTATCTGGAACTCGTCGATCTCGTCCTGGTCGAGGTCGACCAGGGTGAAGTCGGAGGGCGTGTGACCGCCGGTGCGGGCAGCACCGTCCGGGTCTGCCGTATGGGCCACGAGCCCCGTGAGCATCGCGACCCAGCCCGTCGCCAGCTCGTGGAGGGCGTCCCGGTCGAGCAGCCCCGTCGGGCAGGTCAGGGTCACGGTCAGTTCGGGACCGTCGGGCAGGTCACGGACCAGTCCACCGGCTTCGAGGGCGTGCGAAGCGGCCATCCGGGCGTCCGCCGTGCCGCCCAGGACCACGTCCCCGACAGGCTGCCATCTCGCCTTTCCGATGTCATGGCCGTCCAACTGCCCAACGGCGGAGGCGAATCGTCCCAGGTAGTTGAAGCCGATCTGCGGAGTGGGCACGCCGGCCAGGGCCGGCGCCGTCCCCGGGTTCAGGTGGCGCAGGAGTCCGAAGCCGAGCCCGTCGGCGGGGACCGCCCGCAGTTGCTCCTTCACCCGCTTGATGAGGTCGCCCGCCGCGGTTCCGCCGGCCCGGATGTTCGCGTACTCCTCGGTGCCGGGGTTGAGGCGCACCGGGTGGGAGCCGGTGAACCAGCCGACGGTCCGGGTCAGGTCGAGTTCGAGGTCGTCCGCGTGGGGACCGCCGGTCAGTGACGTCCGGCCGTGGCCCTCGACGTCCACCAGCATCCCCGCCGCGGTGTCGCGGCCCCTGGCGCGCTGCCACTCGGCCACCGCGCCGGCCAGCGCGGCCAGCAGCACGTCGTCGATCCCGGCGTAGAAGGCCACCGGGACGCGGGTGAGCAGGTCCGTGGTCACGGGGACGGGGACGGGCAGGGAGACCGCGTGGACGCCGGCGGCCACGGTGTCCACGGCCGGGTCGAGCGCCCTGTTCCCGATCAGCGGGTCGGGGCCGTCCAGCAGCGCCGCCCACGTGGGCAGTTCGGCCGTCCGTTCGGCACTGGCCGCCTGGGCCTCCAGGGTTCGCGCCCACCGGCGGAACGAGGTGCCGACCGGGTCGAGTTCGACGTCCCGTCCGGCTTCCAGGGCCTCGTAGGCGGATGCCAGGTCCGGGAGGAGGACGCGCCAGGAAACGCCGTCGACGACCAGGTGGTGCGCCACCAGCAGCAGGCGTCCGGGCGTGTCGGGCCCTTCGTCGAACCACACCAGTTGGACCATCACGCCGGTCGACGGGTCGAGTCGGTCGACAGCGCTCCGGAACTCGGCCGGCACGTCCGGCGTCGCGGCGCGGACCACGCACTCGGCTCCGGACGGCCCGGCGCCCTCCTCCGGCACCACCAACGCGTCCGGAACGCCGTCGACGAGTTCGAGGCGGGCACGCAGTACGGCGTGGTGGTCCAGGAGTGCCCGCACCGCTGCCCCCAGCCGGGTGAGGTCCAGCCCGGCGGGCACCTCCACGAGCATCGACTGGGTCAGCGACCCGGTCAGCGCGGTCGGCCCCGCGCGCTCGATGAGTTCGCGCATGACGGGGGTCAACGGCACCCGCCCCACGCCCACGTCGGGCACCCGCACCACGGCGGTGGAGTTTGCGGCGCTCGTGCCGGCGACCCGGCCGAGGTTCGCGGCGGACTTCTGCTCGAACACCTGCCGGGCCGTGATCACCACGCCGGCCCGCCGGGCCCGGGAGACGACGAGCATCGACATGATCGAGTCGCCGCCGAGTTCGAAGAACGAGTCCTCGGCCCCGACCCGCTCCAGGCCCAGGACTTCGGCGAACAGCGCGCAGAGGACCTCCTCCACCGGGGTGACCGGGCCACGGCCGGCCGGCCGGGCGGCGGGCTCGGGGGCGGGCAGCGCGGCCCGGTCCAGCTTGCCGTTCACCGTGACGGGCAGGGAGTCGAGCGCGACGAAGGCGGTCGGCACCATGTGCTCGGGCATCAGCCCGGCCACGTGGTCGCGCAGCTCCGCGATGTCGATTCCGGCGTGCGGGTCCGCAGGCACGACGTAGGCGACCAGCCGCTTGACGGCGTGCGCGCGGCCTTCCGTCCTGTCGGCACGGGCGATCACGGCGACCCGGCCCACGCTGTCGTGCGCGGCGAGCACGGCCTCGATCTCGCCGGGTTCGATCCGGAATCCGCGGATCTTCACCTGGTGGTCGACGCGGCCCGAGAAACGGAGTTCACCCTCGTCGGTCCAGCGGGCCAGGTCACCCGTGCGGTACATCCGCTCCCCGGAGCCGGAGAAGGGGCAGGCGACGAACCGCTCGGAGCTCAGATCCGGACGGCGGACGTAGCCTCGCGCCAGGCCGGTCCCGGCGACGTACAGCTCTCCGGTCACCCCGGGGGGAACGGGACGCAGCCACTCGTCGAGGACGTACACGCGGACGTTGGCGATCGGGCCACCGAGCGATACGGCGTCCGGGAGCGCGGCGGGCGCGGTCCAGCTGGTGACGTCCACCGTGGCCTCGGTGGGGCCGTACTCGTTGTGGAACGCGCGTCCCGGGGCCCACCGGCGCACGACGTCGGGGCCGCATTCCTCGCCCGCGGTGACCACGTGCTCGATCCTGCGCAGTACCGCGTCCGTCCGCGCGTCGTCCGCCCGGAGCGTCTCCAGGACGCTCGGGGTGAAGGTGACGGCGTTGGGCTCCAATGTTTCCAGCTCCAGCAGGATGTCGCCGTCCCGCCGGGCGACGCAGAGGGTCGCCCCGCTCGTCAGCGTCGGGTAGATCTCCGACACCGACGTGTCGAAGGACACCGAGGCGAACTGCAGCACCCGGTCACCGGGCCCCCAGCCGTACGCGCCGATCCGCCAGCTCACGTAGTTGACGAAGCCCCGGTGCGCGACGGCGACGCCCTTGGGCGTTCCGGTCGAGCCGGACGTGTAGATCACGTAGGCCGGGTGCGCGGGCCGCAGCGGCGCGACCCGGTCGGCATCGGTCGGCGCGGTCGCCGGCCGGCCCGCCAGATCGGCCGCCAGATCCGGGTCGTCCCAGATCAACGCCTCGAAGCCGGCGAAGGCTTCCGTGCTGGCGCGGGTGCACACCAGGAGCGCCGGGCGGGCGTCGGCCAGCATGAAGCGGATCCGCTCGGCCGGATAGCCGGGGTCGATCGGCACGTAGGCCGCCCCCGACTTCAGTACGCCGAGCAGGACGACGAAGAGGTCGACCGACCGCTCCATCACCACGCCGATCAGGTCTTCGGGGCCGATCCCCCGGCCGATGAGATGGTGCGCGACCTGGTTGGCCCGTGCGTCGAGTTCCGCGTACGTGAGGGCCTCGTCCGCCGTGGCGACGGCCGCCAGGTCCGGGGTCCGCGCTGCCTGCGCCTCGAACAGCCCGGTGACCAGCACGCCCGGTTCGGGTCGGGCGGTGTCGTTCCACTCGCCGAGGATCCGCTGCCGTTCGGCCGGTTCCAGTACGTCGAGTTCGCCGACCCGGACGTCCGGATCGAGGGCGAACCGTTCCAGGAGCCGGGTCAGCCTGGCCACGAGGGCCCGGACCGTCGGCCCGTCGAACACGTCGGGCCGGTACTCCAGCCTCAGCTCCAGCCCGTCGCCGGGGGTCGCCACGAGGGTGAGCGGATAGTGGGCCACTTCCTCGCCCCCGCCACCGGCGATCGGAAGTCCGCCGGGCACGGTCGCGGCATCGGGGTCGATCGGATGGTTCTCGTAGACCACGAGGGTGTCGAAGGTCGCGCCCGCACCGGCCGCGCGCTGGATCTCCGTCAGCCCCAGGTGCTGGTGGGCGATCAGCTCGGACTGCCGGTCCTGGAGCTCCGACAGCAGGTCGCAGAAGCGTCGTTCCGGGTGCAGGGGGACCCGTACCGGAACGGTGTTGATGAACAGTCCGAGCATCCGCTCGACGCTCGGGATCTCGGCCGGGCGGCCCGCGACCGTGGCACCGAACACCACGTCGGTACGGCCCGACAGCATTCCCACCAGGACCGCCCACGCACCCTGGACCAGGGTGTTCATCGTCAGCCCGTGGGTACGGGCCGCTCCTTGCAAGGTCCGGGTGAGCGCTTCGCCGGTACGAGTGACGACGTGTCCGATCGGCTCGCCGTCACCGAGGTCCGCGGGCCCGACGAGCGTGGGGTCGTCGGCGCCCGCGAGGAACTCGCGCCAGGCGTTCCGGGCGGCCTCCTTGTCCTGACGTGCCAGCCAGGCGAGGTGGTCACGGTACGGCGGCACCGGCGGCAGGACGCTCCCGTCGCCGCCGGCCGCGTAGATCCGCGACAGCTCTCCGAAGAGGATGGGCAGCGACCAGCCGTCCATGACGATGTGGTGGGAGGTCACCAGCAGACGGTGGCGTGAGTCGCCCAGCTTCAGGAGCAGCAGCCGCAACGCCGGTGGTACCGCGAGGTCGAACCGGATCGCCTGCTCCTCCTCCGCGAGCCGGTGCGCTTCGGTCTCGGCGTCCGTGTCGGTCAGGCCGGACAGATCGGCCTCGCGCCACGGCAGTTCCACGTCCCGGACGACGACCTGCACCGGACTCTCCATGCCGACCGGCTGACGGAACCCCGTCCGCAGACTCGCGTGCCGCTCCAGCAACACCTGCCACGACCTGCGCAGCAGACCCGCGTCCAACACCCCTTCGAGGTCGAGGAAGCGCTGACCCACGTACACGTCACGCGCGCCCTCGTCGTACCGGGCGTGGAAGAGCAGCCCCTCCTGCAACGGTGACAACGGCCAGACGTCGACCAGCCCCGGTACAGCCGCTTCCAGCTCGTCCACCTCGTCCTGGCCCAGCGCCACCAACGAGAAGTCGGAAGACGTACGACCCCCGGCACCCGGCTCACCGGCGTGCGCCGCCAGCCCGGCCAGCATCGCCACCCAGCCATCGGCGATCCGCGACAGCGCGGCATCGTCGAACAGTCCCGCCGGGCAGGCCAACGAGACCGTCAGCTGCGGCCCTTCGGGAAGGTCACGGACCAGACCGCCGGCATCGAGCTCGTATGTGAGGACCATGCGCTCGTCGGCCGTCCCGCCCAGCACGGTGTCACCGTCGGGATGCCAGTCCCCGCGCACGGCGACGTCGGCGGACCGGAACCGTCCGAGGTAGTTGAAGCCGATCCGCGCCGAGGGCAGCCCCTCGAACGCGGAAGCCGTCTCCTGGTTCAGATGGCGCAGCAGCCCGTACCCCAGACCATCCCCGGGAACCGCCCGCACCTGCTCCTTGACCCGCTTCAGCAGACGACCCGCCTCCGGACCACCGGACCGGATTCCCTCGTGGTCGACCGTTCCCGGGTCGAGTCGGACCGGGTAGGAGCTGGTGAACCAGCCGGCCGTGCGCGTCAGGTCCATGCCGTCGGAGAGCGGCACACGGCCGTGCCCCTCCACGTTCACCAGCACCCCGCCCGGGACCGCACGCCGCTCGTCCACGGCCGCGACGAACGCGGCCAGCAGAACGTCGTCGATGCCCGCGTGGAAGAGGGCCGGCACGCGCGTCAGCAACTCCGACGTCACCGACACGGGCACCCGAAGCTCCACACGACGCGTCCCACCCGCGACCGTGTCCACGGCCGGATCCAGCCCACGCCCACCCAGCAGATGATCCGGCCCCTCCAGCACCCGGATCCACGACGACAACTCCGCCGACCGCTCCTCGGTCGCCGCCTCCCCGGCCAGCGCCTGCGCCCAACCCCGGAACGAGGTCGTGACGGGATCGAGGGCCGCGTCAGGTCCCTCGTACGCCGCCGCGAGATCCGGAACGAGCACCCGCCACGACACGCCGTCGATCACCAGGTGGTGCGCCACCATCAGCAGCCGCCCCTGCGCATCCGGCCCGGCGTCGAACCACACGGCCCGCACCATCCCACCGGCCACCGGATCGAGCTGCTTCGCCTCGTCCTCAGCACACACCCGCACGACGTCGGCCCACTCCGCGCCATCACCGAGACCAGCCGCGTCCACCCGCCGCACGACGGGCAGAACAGAGCCCTCCTCCGGAATCACGAGCACGTTCGGTGCACCATCGGCGAGCTCCAGGCGAGCACGCAGTACGTCATGGTGATCCAGCAGCCGCCGAAGTGCCGCCTCCAGACGCGGCAACTCCAACCCGGCCGGCACCCGGAGCAGCATCGACTGGGAGAACGCCCCGGTCAGCACCGTCGGGCCCGCCCGTTCCACCAACTCGCGCATCAGCGGGGTCAACGGCACGGTGCCGGTCGCCCGCTCGGCCGCAGGGGCCCCGATCGTCTTCGTCTCGGCGACCGCGGCGAGGGCGGCCGGGGTGCGGTGCTCGAACACCTGGCGGGCGTTGATCACCACGCCCGCCCGCCGGGCCCGGGAGACGACCAGCATCGACATGATCGAATCGCCGCCGAGCGCGAAGAACGACTCCTCGGCCCCGACCCGCTCCAGCCCCAACACCTCGGCGAACAGCCCGCAGAACAACTCCTCCAGCGGACTGCGGGGCTCGCGGCCTTCGCCGCCGCCGAACTCGGGGGCGGGCAGGGCGGCCCGGTCGAGCTTTCCGTTCACCGTGACCGGCAGCGACTCCAGCCGCACGAACGCGGCCGGGACCATGTACTCCGGCAGCCTCTCGGCAGCATGCGCCCGCAGCCGGTCCACATCCGCGTCTTCGCCGGCCGGTACGACGTAGGCGACCAGCCGCTTCACGCCCGGCTGGTCCTCCCGGACCACCACCGCGACCCGAGCCACACTCTCGTGTCCGGCCAACACGCTTTCGATCTCGCCGAGTTCGATCCGGAAACCACGGATCTTCACCTGATCATCCGCACGACCCAGATACAGCAACTCACCATCCGCGGACCACCGCACCAGGTCACCCGACCGGTACATCCGATCCGAACCCGGGAACGGACAGGCCACGAACCGCTCAGCCGTCAACCCCGCCCGACCCGCATAACCCCGCGCCAACTGCACACCCGCCAGATACAACTCCCCCGTCACACCAGGAGGAACCGGACGCAGGAACTCGTCCAACACGTACGTCTGCGTGTTCCACACCGGACGCCCGATCGGCACCGACCCCGACGGCCCCGCCCCGCCCGAGCAGTCCCAGGACGTCACGTCCACCGCGGCCTCGGTCGGCCCGTAGAGGTTGTGGAGCCGCACACCGATCCGGCGGTCGAATTCCTCCACCAGATCGGGCGTCAGTGCCTCACCACTGCAGAAGACCTGCCGCAGACCTGCGCGATCACCCGGACCGACCTCCTGAAGGAACGCGCTCAGCATCGACGGCACGAAATGCATCACCGTCACCGACTGCCGGGCCACCACGTCCACCAGGTACGCCGGATCCCGATGCCCACCCGGCCTCGCCATCACCAGACCGGCGCCCACCACCAACGGCCAGAACAACTCCCACACCGACACGTCGAACCCCGTCGGCGTCTTCTGCAACACCCGGTCATCGCTCCCCAACGGGAACTGCCCCTGCATCCACAACAACCGGTTCGTAATCGCCCCGTGACCGACCACCACACCCTTCGGACGACCCGTCGACCCGGACGTGTAGATCACGTACGCCGGAAGACCGGACACGACCTCCACATCGGACCCGAGCGGATCCCCCGCACACGACGCGATCTCGGCGGCCGTCGCCTCGTCGTCCCACACCACCCACGACGCATCCCGTGCCGTCGCACGCGAGCACACCACCACCGTGGGATCCGCATCTGCCAGCACGTACTCGATCCGGTCCGCCGGATACTCCGGATCCACCGGAACGTACGCCGCCCCCGCCTTGAGCACCCCCCACAACACCGCCATCAAATCGACCGACCGCTCCATCAACACGGCCACCCGACCCTCCGGACCCACACCCCTCCCCATCAACCAGCGGGCCACCCGGTTCGACCACTCGTCCAACTCCGCATACGACAGCGAAGACCCCTCGTCACCCACCACCGCCACCGCATCCGGAGACCGCCCCACCTGAGCCGCGAACAACTCCGGCAGGGTCGTCGCGGGGAGCGGCCGGCCGGTGGAGTTCCACTCCTCCACGACCGTGTTCCGCTCGGCCGGTTCGAGCAGGTCCAGCTGCCCCACGCACGTCCCCGGGTCGGCGGCCACCTGTTCCAGGAGCCGCAGCAGCCGTCCCGCCAGGGCCCGTACGGTCGCCTCGTCCAGTACGTCGGGCCGGTAGTCGAGGCGCAGTTCCAGCCGGTCGCCCGGGATGACCCCGAGGAACAGCGGGTAGTGGGCGGCGTCCTCTCCGTCGAGCGCGCCCACCGTGACTCCGTCGAGCCGCAGGGGCCCCTCCGGGTGCCGCGGATAGTTCTCGTACGCCAGCAGGGTGTCGAAGGTCGCGCCGGCGCCCGCAACACGCTGGATCTCGGTCAGCCCCAGATGGTGGTGCGTCATCAGTTCGACTTGCCGGGACTGGAGTTCCACCAGGAGGTCCATGACCGTACGGCCCGGGTCGAGACGTACCCGTACCGGGACGGTGTTCATGAGCAGTCCCAGCATCCGCTCGACACCCGGAAGTTCGGCCGGACGACCGGCGACCGTGGCGCCGAACACCACGTCCGTCCGGCCCGCGAGCATCCCGACCAGCACGCCCCACACGCCCTGGATCACCGTGTTGAGCGTGAACCCGTTCGTGCGCGCCATGTCGCGCAGTGCCCCGCTCAGCCGCGGATCGGCCGACGTGCCGATCGTCCGCGGGGCCATCGGCTCCACCGCCCGGTCGATCGGTCCGACGAGGGTGGGCTCGGACGTCCCCGCCAGGGCCGCCCGCCATGCCTCCCGTGCGGTGTCCTTGTCCTGACGGCCCAGCCATGCCAGGTACTCCCGGTACGAGGTGACCGGCGGCATCGCCCCGGCGTCGCCCCGGGCCGCGTAGATCTCGGACAGTTCGCCGAACAGGACCGGCAGTGACCAGCCGTCCAGCACGATGTGGTGCAGCGTCACGAAGAGGCGGTGGCGCGTGGCGCCCAGCCTCACCAGCAGCACCCGAAGCAGCGGCGGAGTCGCCAGATCGAACCGGGACTGTTCCGCCCTCGCCAGCCGCCCGGCCTCGACCTCGGCGTCCGCCTCGGGCAGGCCGGACAGGTCCGCCTCGCGCCAGGGCAGCTCCACCTCGGGTACGACCACCTGGACGGGCCGTTCCATCCCGGCGGGCTGCCGGAAGCCGGTGCGCAGGTTCGCGTGCCGGTCGAGCAGCGCCTGCCAGGACTTCCGGAGGGAGCCGGTGTCCAGGCCGCCGTCCAGGTCGACGAAGGTCTGCTCGACGTAGACGTCGCGCGTCCCCTCGTCGTACCGGGCGTGGAACAGCAGGCCTTCCTGCAATGGCGAAAGCGGCCATACGTCGACGAGGCCGGGGAAGTCCGCCTCGAGTTCCTCCACCTCGGCCTGGCCGAGGGCGACCAGCGGGAAGTCGGCCGGGGTGTGGCCGCCGCTGTCCGGGTCGGCGGCGTGGGTCGCCAGTCCGGTGAGCATCGCCACCCAGCCGGACGTCAGCCGGCGCAGGGCCTCCTCGTCGAACAGGCCGACCGGGCAGACCACGGACACGGTCAGCTCGGGACCGTCCGGCAGCTCGGTGACCAGGCCGCCGGCCTCCAGGGCGTGGGAGGCGGCCATGCGCGGGTCCGTTCTCCCCGCGAGGCCGAGCTCGCCGACGGGCCGCCAGCTTCCCCCGCCCGGCTCGGCGGCGTGCGTGACGCGGCCGAGGTAGTTGAAGCCGATCTGCGCGGAGGCCAGCCCCTCGAACGCGGAGGCGGTCTCGGGGTTCAGGTGACGGAGCATTCCGTACCCGAGTCCGTCGCCCGGTACGGCACGAACCTGTTCCTTGACCCGCTTGAGCAGTCGGCCCGCCTCCGGTCCACCGGCGCGCACCTGTGCGAAGTCCGCGGAACCGGCGTCCAGTCGCAGGGGGTGGGAGCTGGTGAACCAGCCGATCGTGCCCGTCAGGTCCATGCCGTCGGAGAGGGGCACGCGACCGTGCCCTTCGACATCCACCAGCATCGGGCCGGCAGCGCCCCGACCCCGGTCGAGCCGCCACTCCTCCAGGGCCGCGACCAGGCCGGCGAGCAGCACGTCGTCGATTCCGGCATGGAAGGCGGCCGGTACGCGTGTCAGCAGCTCCGACGTCACCGACACCGGCAGCCGGAGTTCGACCCGCCGCATGCCCGCGCCCTCGGTGTCGACGGCCGGGTCGAGGGCCCGGTCGGCGAGCGGCGCGTGGGTGCCTTCGAGCAGCCGGATCCAGTCGGGCAGCTCCGCCACCCGCTCCGCACTCGTCGCCTGCGCGGCCAGTTCCAGGGCCCACCGCTGGAACCGGGTGGACGACGTGGCGGGTGCCGGTTCCCTGCCGTCCGCCGTCGACTCGTACGCGGCGGCCAGTTCGGGTACGAGTGTCCGCCACGACACGACGTCGATCACCAGGTGATGGGCCACGAGCAGCAATCGGCCCGGCGCGTCCGGTCCGGCGTCGAACCACACCATCCGTACCATCGCCCCGGCCTGCGGATCGATGTGCCGTAGGGCGCGCTCCGCCTCGGCCTCCACATCGTCCGTGACGGCGCGGACCACGCAGTGCGCGGCCGTCGGCCCGGTGTCCTGCTCCGGGATCACCAGCCGTCCCGTTCCTTCGGCGAACTCCAGCCGTGAGCGCAGGATCGGGTGCCGGTCGAGCAGTGACTGCACGGCCGTGCGCAGCCGTTGCGGGTCCAGTCCGGGCGGGACCTGGAGCAGCGTCGACTGGGACAGCGTGCCCGTCAGCGCCACCGACCCGGCCCGTCCTGCGAGTTCGAGCATCACGGGGGTCAGGGGCACCGGTCCGGTGCTCCGCGCGGAGGGTTCCGCCGGTTGCTCGGTGACCGTCCCGGCCACCCGCGCCAGCCCGGCCGGGGTGTTGTGTTCGAACACCTGCCGGGCCGTGATCAGCGCTCCGGCGCGCCGGGCCCGGGCAACGACCAGCATGGACATGATGGAGTCGCCGCCGAGTGCGAAGAAGGAGTCCTCGACCCCGACCCGTTCCAGGTCCAGCACCTCGGCGAACAGTGCGCAGAACAGCTCTTCCAACGGGGTCCGGGGCTTGCGGCCTTCGCCGCCGCCGAACTCGAGGGCCGGGAGCGCGGCCCGGTCGAGCTTTCCGTTGACGGTGACCGGCAGGGTCTCCAGCCGCACGAACGCGGCCGGGACCATGTAGTCCGGCAGCTTGCCCGCGACGTGGTCCCCGAGCCGTACGACATCCACGCCCGCGTCGGCATCGGCCGGCACGACGTACGCGACCAGCCGCTTGACTCCCGGCTGGTCCTCGCGCACGACCACGGCGACCTGAGCCACGCTCTCGTGCGCGGCCAGCACCGCCTCCACCTCGGCCGGCTCGATCCGGAAACCACGGATCTTCACCTGATCGTCCACGCGACCGGCGAACAGCAACCGCCCCTCGGAGGACCATCGCGCCAGGTCACCCGTCCGGTACATCCGGCCGGCGCCATAGGGGCAGGCCACGAAGCGCTCCGCCGTCAGAGCCGCCCGACCGTCGTAGCCGCGTGCCAGCCCCGACCCCGCCACGTACAGCTCGCCCACGACACCCGGAGGCACCGGGTGCAGGAATTCGTCCAGCACGTAGGACCTGCTGTTGTCCATCGGGTACCCCAGGGGCACACCATCCGGAACCTCGTCCCCCGCGGTGTACGGGATCTGCGTGGTGAACGCCGTCGTCTCCGTCGGCCCGTACGTCGAGCGAACCGTCAGCCCCGGATGCGCAGCCAACAAGGACCGGATCGCCGACGCCGAAACGACGTCACCACCGGTCGACACCTCACGCACACCCGCGAAGATCTCCGGCGACTCCTCCGCCAACACCCGGAACAGACCGGCCGTCGCATGCACATTGGTCACACCGTGCTCGGCGATCAACCGGCCACGCTCCGCCGCGTCCACCTCGCCCGCCGGTACCACGACCAGGGCACCGCCCCGCACCAGCGGCATCCAGACCTCGTACGTCGAGGCGTCGAAGGCGTGGTTGGCCTGCAGCAGGACGCGCTCCGAGAGAGCGCCGTCCCAGCTGCGGTCCAGGACGAAGCTCACGACGTTCCGATGGGTGACGGCGACGCCCTTGGGTACACCGGTCGACCCGGACGTGTACATCACGTACGCCAGCCCGTCCGGCGGCAGGGCGAGGTCGGGGTCCACCGGTGCGGCCGCGAACGCCTCGGCCGCGGCGGCCGTCGGGAGGCCGTCGAGGTCACGGTCGGCCAGCACCAGCGACACGCCGGCCTCGGCCACCACCGCGCGCAGCCGCTCATCGGGGTGCCCTCCGTCGAGCGGCACATAGGCCGCTCCCGCCTTCAGGACACCCAGCAGGACGGCGATCAGCTCGGGCGACCGGTCCATCACCACACCGACGCGGCACTCCGGGCGGATTCCTCGGCCGATCAGCCAGTGTGCGACCCGGTTGGAACGCTCGTCGAGTTCGGCGTACGTCCAGGTCGCGGTGGAGCCGGTGATCGCGACGGCCTCCGGCGTGCGGGCCGCCTGTGAGCGGAAGAGCTCGGGCAACGTCTCGTCGGGGAAGGGCCGCAGGGTGTCGTTCCACCCCTCGACGACCAGGTGCTTCTCGGCGTCGTCGAGGACGTGGAGCCCGCTGACCCGCACCTGCGGGTCGGCGGCCGCCTGTTCCAGTACCCGGACGAGCCGGTCGGCGAGCGTTCTGGCGGTCGGCTCGTCGAACAGGTCGGTGGGGTACGAGAGGTCTCCGTCGATGCCGTCCGGGGCGCCCTGCCCGTCGCGGCGCTCGGTGAGGGTCACGGACAGGTCGAAACGGGCGGGCGGGGACGCGGACTCGTAGGCGCTGACGGTCAGTCCGGGCAGCTCCCATTCGGGATCCGGGAGGTTCTGGAGCAGCAGCATGACCTGGAAGAGCGGGTGCCGGGCGAGCGAGCGGACCGGGTTGAGCTCCTCCACCAGCCGCTCGAACGGCACGTCCTGGTGGGCGTAGGCCGCCAGATCGGTTTCCCGGACGCAGTCCAGCAGTTCGGCGAACGTGGGGTCCCCGCTCGCATCGGTCCGCAGCACCAGCGTGTTGACGAAGAAGCCCGCCAGATCCTCCAGGGCCGAGTCACCGCGTCCCGCGACGGCCGTGCCCATCGGCAGGTCGGTGCCGGCGCCGAGGCGGGCCAGCAGCATCGCCAGTGCCGTCTGGACGGCCATGAACACGGTCGCCGAGCCCTGCCTCGCCACCTCCACCAAGCCCGCGTGCGCCTCCGCGCCGAGCGCGACCGGCACCGAGCCGCTCCGGAAGGAGGGCACGGCGGGCCGGACACGGTCCGTCGGGAAGGTCAGTTCCTCGGGGAGTCCGTTCAGCGCCGCCCGCCAGTAGCCGAGCTGGGCGGCGATCAGGCTGTTCTCGTCCGCCAGGTCGCCGAGCATCTCGTGCTGCCACAGCGCGTAGTCGGCGTACTGGACCGGCAGCACCGACCAGGTGGCGGGGATGCCGTGCCGGCGGGCCGCGTAGGCGGCGCGCAGGTCCCGGGCGAGTACGCCCATCGACCAGCCGTCCACCGCGATGTGGTGGGCGACCAGCGAGAGCACGTATTCGCTGCCGGGCAGCACCAGCAGTTCGGTCCGCCACGGCAGGTCGTGGGCCAGGTCGAACCGCCGGTCGGCCGCCTCGGCGAGCGCGGCGGGCAGTTCGTCTTCGGCGATGTCGCGGACGTGGAGCTCCGGGCGGCCGTCGGGGCCGTCCAGGATGTCCTGGCGGGGGACGCCTCCCGTGGCGGGGAAGCGGGTGCGCAAGGTTTCGTGCCGGTCGGCGAGGTCGCCGAGGGCCGCCTCGATGGCGGCCACGTCGAGCTCACCGGACATGCGCAGGGCGAGGGGCACGTTGTACGCGGCGCCCGCCCCGGCCTCCTCCAGCCCGTTCAGGAACCACATGCGCTGCTGGCCGAACGACAACGGCAGCGTCTCGGGCCGCTGTCGTGCGACCACGCCGGTCCGGGCGACGCTCCGGTCGTTCTCGACGAGTGCGGCGATCCCCGCGGCGGAGGGCGCGCCGAACAGCTGCCGGATGTTGATCTCGGCGCCGAGGACCTTCCGGATCCGTACGATCAACCGCATCGCGAGCAGCGAGTCGCCGCCGAGTTCGAAGAACGAGTCCTCGGCGCCGACGCGTTCCGGACCCAGGAGTTCACGGAACAGCCCGCACAGCACTTCTTCCAGGGGCGTCGCCGGGCCCCGGCCGACCGCGTCGCCCCGGGTCGGTGCCGGCAGCGCGGCCCGGTCCAGCTTGCCGTTGACGGTGACCGGCAGGGAGTTCATCGTGACGAAGGCGGCGGGCACCATGTAGTCGGGCAGGGCCCGCGCGGCATGCTCGCGGAGCGTGGCACCGTCGACGTCCTGCTCGGCGGGTACGACGTAGGCGACCAGGCGTTTCACACCCGGATGGTCCTCGCGGCCGATCACGGCCACCTGGCCGACGCCGTCGTGTCGGGCCAGCACGGCCTCGATCTCGCCCAACTCGATCCGGAAGCCGCGGATCTTCACCTGGTCGTCGACCCGGCCGACGAACCGGAGCTCGCCGTCGGAGGTCCAGCGGGCCAGGTCACCGGTCCGGTACATCCTCTCCCCGGAGCCGGAGAAGGGAGAGGCCACGAACCGCTCGGACGTCAGGCCCGCGCGGCTGACGTAGCCGCGTGCCAGCCCGGCCCCGGCGACGTACAGGTCGCCGGACACGCCGGGCGGGACCGGGCGCAGGAACTCGTCCAGTACGTAGACCCTGACGCCGGCGACGGGGCCGCCCAGCGACACCGCGTCCGGCACTTCGGCCGGAGCGGCCCACGAGGTGACCGTCACGGTGGCCTCCGTCGGCCCGTACTCGTTGTGGAACGAGCGCCCCTCGGCCCAGCGCCGCACCAGCTCGGAGCCGTACTCCTCGCCGCCGAGGACGACGTGCTCGATGCGGTCCAGGACCGTCGTGGCCCGCTCGCCCTCTCCGACGAGCGACTCCAGGACGCTCGGAGTGAACGTGACGGCGTTGACCGCCAGCCTCTCCAGCTCCAGCAGGGCGTCTCCGTCACGGCGCGCGACGCAGAGTGTCGCGCCGCCCGCCAGCGCGGGAAAGATCTCGGCGACGGACACGTCGAAGGACACGGAGGCGAACTGCAGGACCCGGTCGCCCGGACCCCATCCGTACTCCGCCACCCGCCAGGCCACGAAGTTGGCCAGCCCCCCGTGCGCGACCGCCACGCCCTTCGGCCTCCCGGTCGACCCGGACGTGTAGATCACGTACGCCGGATGGGTCGGGCGCAGCGGTACGACCCGGTCGGCGTCGGTCGGCGGGGTCGCCGGAGCGTCCGCGATCCCGGCGATGGTCGACGGGTGGTCCAGGAGGAGTCGCGGGAACCCGGCGGCGGTTTCCGCGGTCCGGCCGGTGCACACCACCAGGGCCGGACTCGTGTCGTCCAGCATGAAGCCGACCCGGTCGGCCGGGTAGCCGGGGTCGATCGGCACGTAGGCCGCGCCCGACTTCAGTACGCCGAGCAGCACGGCGACCAGATCGGCCGAGCGCTCCATCAGTACGCCGACGAGGTCCTCGGGGCCCACGCCCCGGCCGATGAGCGCGTGTGCCACCCGGTTGGCCCGTGTCTCCAGTTCCGCGTAGGTCAGCGTGGTGTCGTCGCCGACCACCGCGACGGCGTCCGGGTCGCGCGCCACCCGCGCCTCGAACAGTTCGGGCAGCGTCGGAACCGGTGTGTCCCGGGCGGTGTCGTTCCATGCGACGAGGGCGCGGGAGCGTTCGCCCTCGATCAGCACGTCGACCTCACCGATCCGGACGGCCGGGTCGGCCGCGACCTGCTCCAGTACCCGCACCAGCCGACGGGCCAGGGCCCGGGCCGTGGGCTGGTCGAACAGGTCGACGGCGTACTGGAGGTCGCCGTTGATCCCCGCGGGCGCGCCCTGTTCGTCGCGGTGCTCGGCGAGGCTGACCGACAGGTCGACGCGCGCGGGGACGGCCTCGTCGGGCAGGGACCGCTCCTCCAGGGTCTGGACGGTCAGGCCCGGCAGGTCCCAGTCCGCGGGCGGAACGTTCTGGAGAACGAGCATGACCTGGAACAGCGGATGGCGGGCGAGGGACCGGGCCGGGTTGAGGTCCTCGACGAGTCGCTCGAACGGCAGGTCCTGGTGGGCGTAGGCCGCCAGGTCCGTTTCCCGGACGCGGTCCAGCAGTTCGGCGAACGTGGGGTCGCCGGCGGCGTCCGTCCGCAGCACCAGGGTGTTGACGAAGAAGCCGGCCAGGTCGTCGAGGTTGCTGTCCCCGCGGCCCGCCACGGCGGTTCCGATGGGCAGGTCGGTGCCCGCCCCCAGCCGGGCCAGCAGCATCGCCAGAGCCGCCTGCACGACCATGAACACGGTCGCCGAACCCTGCCTCGCCACCTCCACCAGGCCCGCGTGCGCCTGTGCGCCGAGCTCGATCGGGACGGACCCGCCCCGGAACGACGAGACCGCGGGCCGGGTCCGGTCGGCCGGAAGGGTCAGCTGGTCCGGCAGGTCGGCCAGCACCTCGCGCCAGTGGGCGAGTTGGGTGTTGACGAGGCTGCCGGGGTCGGTGACCTCACCGAGCACCTCGCGCTGCCAGAGCGCGTAGTCGGCGTACTGGACCGGCAGCGGCGGCCATCCGGCCGTCCCGCCCGTGAGCCGGGCCGCGTAGGCGGTGCGCAGGTCACGGGCCAGGATGCCCATCGTCCAGCCGTCGACCGCGATGTGGTGTGCCACCACGATCAGTACGTGCTCCGAGGGGGACAACGTCAGCAGGTCGACCCGCCAGGGCAGCTCGCGCGCCAGGTCGAAGCCCTCGGCGAGCGCTGTGGCGAGCGCGAGGGGCAGATCGGCTTCCCCGGCCGTGCGCAGGCGGAGCTCCGGCCGGCCGGCCGGACCCTCCAGGATGTCCTGCCGGGGAACTCCGTCGATGCCAGGGAAGACGGTGCGCAGGCTCTCGTGCCGGTCGGCGACATCGACCAGAGCCGCTTTCAGGGCCGCCCGGTCGAGGGCGCCGGACAGACGCAGGATCAGCGGTACGTTGTAGGCGGCGCCGGCTCCGGCTTCCTCGAGCTGGTTGAGGAACCACATCCGCTGCTGGCCGAAGGACAGCGGCAGTTTCTCGGGCCGCTCCCGTGCGACCAGGGGCACGCGGACTCCGGTGGTCCGCGACCCGTCGGCCCGGTCCGCCAGTTCCGCGACGGTGGGTGCCCGGAACACGTCCCGGATGCCGATCTCGACGTCGAGTACGGAACGGATACGGGCGATCAGCCGCGTCGCCAGGAGGGAATCGCCGCCGAGTGCGAAGAACGAGTCCTCGGCGCCGACCCGTTCCAGGCCCAGCACCCCGGCGAACAGCCCGCACAACACCTCCTCCACCGCGGTGGCCGGGCCGCGGCCGGCGGAACCGGTGAACTCGGGCGCGGGCAGCGCGGCCCGGTCCAGCTTTCCGTTCACCGTGACCGGCAACGACTCCAGGCCCACGAACGCGGCCGGGACCATGTACTCGGGCAAGGACTGCGCGGCGAACTCCCGCAGGACCTCCCCGTCGACCTCTCGTCCGGCCGGTACGACGTAAGCGACCAGCCGCTTCACGCCCGGCTGGTCCTCCCGGACCACCACCGCGACCCGCCCGACACCCTCGTGTCCGGCCAACACGCTCTCGATCTCGCCGAGTTCGATCCGGAAACCACGGATCTTCACCTGATCATCCGCACGCCCCAGATACAGCAACTCACCATCCGCGGACCACCGCACCAGGTCACCCGACCGGTACATCCGATCCGAACCCGGGAACGGACAGGCCACGAACCGCTCAGCGGTCAGAGCAGCCCGACCCGCATAACCCCGCGCCAACTGCACACCCGCCAGATACAACTCCCCCGTCACACCAGGAGGAACCGGACGCAGGAACTCGTCCAACACGTACGTCTGCGTGTTCCACACCGGACGACCGATCGGCACCGACCCCGACGGCCCTGCCCCGCCCGAGCAGTCCCAGGACGTCACGTCCACCGCGGCCTCGGTCGGCCCGTAGAGGTTGAACAGCTCCGCGTCCAGTACGGCCCGGAAGTCCGCCACGACCTCCGCGGACAAGGCCTCACCGCTGCACATCACCCGGCGCAGACCAGCGCAGGCACCCGGAGCCACCTCGGGAAGGAACGCGCTCAGCATCGACGGCACGAAATGCATCACCGTCACCGACTGCCGGGCCACCACGTCCACCAGGTACGCCGGATCCCGATGCCCACCCGGCCTCGCCATCACCAGACCGGCGCCCACCACCAACGGCCAGAACAACTCCCACACCGACACGTCGAACCCCGTCGGCGTCTTCTGCAACACCCGGTCATCGCTCCCCAACGGGAACTGCCCCTGCATCCACAACAACCGGTTCGTAATCGCCCCGTGACCGACCACCACACCCTTCGGACGACCCGTCGACCCCGACGTGTAGATCACGTACGCCGCCGATCCGGGCGTCACCGTCGACGCCGGCGCGGCGCCGGAGCAGGACGCGATCTCGGCGGCCGTCGCCTCGTCGTCCCACACCACCCACGACGCATCCCGTGCCGTCGCACGCGAGCACACCACCACCGTGGGATCCGCATCGGCCAGCACGTACTCGATCCGGTCCGCCGGATACTCCGGATCCACCGGAACGTACGCCGCCCCCGCCTTGAGCACCCCCCACAACACCGCCATCAAATCGACCGACCGCTCCATCAACACGGCCACCCGACCCTCCGGACCCACACCCCTCCCCATCAACCAGCGCGCCACCCGGTTCGACCACTCGTCCAACTCCGCATACGACAGCGAAGACCCCTCGTCACCCACCACCGCCACCGCATCCGGAGACCGCCCCACCTGAGCCGCGAACAACTCCGGCAGGGTGACGGCCCGCAACGGCTCGTCGGTGTCGTTCCACTCCTCCACGACCCTGTGCCGCCCGGCCTCGGTGAGGGTGTCCAGCCGCCCCACCGGCATCCGCGGTTCCGCGGCCGCCGCTTCGAGGAAGGCCACGAAGGCCGCCTGGTGGGCCACGAAGTCGTCGCTCCCCGGCGACGACACGTCTCCGTCGAAGTCGATCCGGATCCGGCCGTCCGCGGAACCGCCCCGAACGGTGATCATCAGATCCTCGGCGGGCGGTATCGAGACGTCGTGCGTGGTGCCCTTCGAACCCGCGAAATCCAGGTCGTTGTCGAAGGTGACGACGTTGACGAGCGGTCCGAAGTGCCGTTTGCCACCGACCGGCCATTCGAGTTCGCGGCGCAGGTCCTCACCCCGGTACCGCTGGTGCCGCGCGATGGCGCGCAGTTCGTCCTTCACCCGTCGGGCGAGGGTGAGGATGTCCTCCCGCGGGTCCACGCGCACCCGCATCGGCACGATGTTGGCCATCGTGCCGGGGGTGCGTCCCGAGAGCGCGGTGACGCGACCCGTCACGACGACGCTGAACACGACGTCGGAGCTGCCGGTCATCCTGGCGAAGTGCACGGCTGCCGCGGCGATGACGACGTTCGACCAGTTCACGTCGCCGGCGGCCGCCGACCGCCGGACGCGTTCCGCTGTCGAAGGGGCGAGGTGGGTCGTCTCGCGTCGGAACTCGGCGTCCGCCGCGCCGCCGACGGCCAGGGCCACCGGGTTCGGCCGGTCGGCGAAGCGACCGGTCCAGTAGGCGCGGTCCTCGTCCTGACCGGCGGAGCCCCGGTACCCCTCCTGCTCATCGAGGACGTCCGTGATCGACCCGAACCTGGCCTCGGCGCAAGAGGTCCCGCGCACGAGCGAGGTGTAGATCGCCGCCACGCGCCGTCCGAACACCGACCAGCCGAAGGCGTCCATGACCACGTGGTTGTACCGCTGGTACCAGAGGTGGCGGTCTGCGGAGAGACGGAAGAGCGCGTACGCGAACAGCGGGCTCGCCATCGGGTCCGCAGGGCGGGCCAGATCCTCCCGCATCCACGCGTGCGCTTCGGCCTCAGGGTCCGAGGACGAACTCAGGTCCAGGACGGTGAGGGACCACTCGGGCCGCGTGACGACCTGGTGGGGTCCGTGGGCGTCCTCCACGATCCGGACGTTCAGCCCTTCGGCCTCTGCCACGGCCTGCCGTAGCGCGGTCTCGAACAACGGCCGGTCCAGCGGCCCGTCGATCGCCACGAACTCACCGGAGTTGTAGACCGGGCTGGGAGCGCCGATGCGCTGCGCGAGCCAGATGTCGTACTGGGCCGCGGACAGGGGCAGGCGAAGGTCGTCCTGAGACATGCGGGTCCCTCACTCGGGGTTCTGTGCGTTGAAGTCGGCGTACGGCTGCGACGTCAGCCCGTCGTCACCACGCGGTAGATGGATTCCAGGCTCGGCGCTTCGAGCAGGTCGACGACGCCGACGCTCCGGCCGGTCTTCTCCTCCAGGGCGACGACGAGCCGCAGCAGGTGGAAGGAGTCCCAGCCGGCGAGCTCGTGCAGCCCGCGTCCGGCGTCCTCGATGGTCACCGGCAGGGCGAGTTCGTCGCGGACGAGGGCGATGAAGTCTTCGAGGTCGTTCACGGAAGGTCGCCTTCGGGGGTTTCGTCGATACGGATGTGCGACGGCATCGGTTCGATCCGTTCCAGCGCGTGCCGGAAGGTCCGTACGCCGCCGTCGTCGCCGTCGCTGGTGTCGCCGTCTTCGCCGGTCGGGACGAAGCCGTGCCGGGGATAGAAGTCGCGGACGCGCCGGTTCTTCGCGGTTTCGCGGTAGGCGGCGACCACGGAGGTGGCGCCGGTGGCGCGGGCGTGTCGCAGTACCCAGGACAGGCACGCCTCTTCGATGGAGCGGGAGAACACCCGACAACTCAGCAGGAAGTTGTCGATGTGCAGCACGTGTCCGTCACGCCGCGCCAGGATCGCGCCGACCAACCCGTGGTCCCCGAACCTGTCGCCCGCGTGAACGGCCAGGGCGAGCGGGGCCGGGTCCCTCGTCCGGTCCAGTAGGTCCAGTACCTCGCCGGGCTGGAGGCGCTCGGCGGTCATGTTGAACTGGTTGGTACGCAGGGTGAGTTGGGAGATCCTGGGCGCCTCGGCTCGGGTGGCCGGCCCGATGCGGAGGCGGACGTCCAGTTCGCGCAGGTAGTCCTCGGTCGATGCGAAGCTGTCGAGGAAGCTCTTGCGTGCGGTGTCATCCCGGTACCGTGTCGTCCGGATCCGGTCTTCGGCCGTGACCTCCCGTACGTCGAACCAGCCGTCCCGCAGCAGGTTCCTGCGGTGCCACGCCGGTTCTCCGTCGACTTCGACGATCGTGACGCCGGGCAGTTCCCGCCGGACGAGTTCACGTTCGAAGGCGCTGTCGTCGACGAAGACGAAGCTGTCGACGGACAGCCCGAGGGTGTCGGCGAGGTGTTTCAGGTTGTCGTGCTTGGGTTGCCAGTTCGCGATGACCTGGACGAAGTCCTCCTCGCGCACGGCCATGCGCGGGTGCTCGCGCAGCGCCCGTGCCACCGACTCGGGTTCGTTCTTGCTGACGGCCGCGAGGAGGACGCCTTGCGATCCGAGTTGCCGTACGACCTTCTGGAACGCGAGAAACGCCTCGCCCCGGTAGCTCTCGCCGACCTCGATGCCGTCCACCCCGTCGTCGCCGAGGACGCCTCCCCAGAGGGTGTCGTCGAGGTCGAGCACGAGGCACTTCTTCGTCCGTCCGGTCATCTGCCGGGCGAGATGGCCGATCTCGGCCGCGTAGGCGAAGAGCAGGTCGTCGGTCAGATGGGCCTTGGCGTAGGTGCTGAGCCGGTCGTCGACGACCGGCACGCCCTGCGCGACGATGGGTTCGAGGTCCAGCACGACGACCGAGGCGTTGTCTTCGGCGAGCCGCAGCAGGCGGGCGTTGGCCTCCCGCCACACCGCGCCCAGCCGGGCGCGGGAGCGGTGGTCGACGAGCTGGCCGGTGTGTGCGCGCAGCAGCGGCATCGTGTTCAGTACGAGCGTGCCCGGCCTCTCGGCGAACCGGGCGGCGAGCCGTTCGATGAGACCGATCTTGTCCGCGGCGACCCGTTCCACGTCCTCGGGTCGCCAGGGCAGGGGCACCTCGTCGAACACGATCATCGGGTCCAGTACGCACAGGACGAGGTCGGGTCGGGCGGCGTTCAGTTCGCCGGCCGGGTCGAGCAGTTCGTGCACGTAGTTGTCGAAGTCGGCCAGTACCGGGCGGGCCACCAGGCCGTGCCGGGCCAGCTGGGCGGTCAGGGCCGGAGCCAGGGTCCCCAGGGTGCCGTGCCCGGTGACGCCGATGGTGACCAGCGGCGTCCCGGGGTGGGCCTTGGAGATCTCCTCCGGGTCGAGCCGGGCGAGGAGCCGCCCGGCCTTGAGGAGTTCCGTGCCCGAGAGGCGGGCCATCAGTTCGCCCGCTCTCGGGTATTCGCTCATCAGGCGCCCGGCGTCGGCCAGGTCGCGCAGTTCGGCCGCGGCCGAGGCGTAGCCGGACACGGTCACCTCCTCGGCGGTGCCGCGACGCCGGGCAGGGGCGGAGGAGGTCCGCCGTGAGGGCCTCCTCCGCCCAGGATCTGCAGCGGAGGCGGTCCACCGGGGCCGCCAGGTCCACCGGGGCCGCCGGGAGGCGGCATCATCCCGCCCATGCCGCCGGGCGGCGGGCCTCCGAAGTACTGCGGTCCCGGGCCGGCGAACTCCGGTTCGGATCCCTCGGCGCCGGCGGGGGGTGAGGCGAACTGGGTCCGGTAGAGCTCCGCGTAGAGCCCACCGGCCAGCAGCAGTTCCTCGTGCCGGCCCTGTTCCCGGATCTCCCCGTTCTCGACGACCAGGATCTGGTCCGCCTCGCGGACGGTGGACAGCCGGTGGGCGATCACCAGGGAGGTCCGGCCGGCGAGCGCGGTCTTCAGCGCGCGCTGGACGGCGGCTTCCGACTCCGAGTCCAGGTGTGCGGTGGCCTCGTCGAGGACGACGACCGAGGGGGCCTTGAGGAGCAACCGGGCCAGGGCGATGCGCTGCTTCTCGCCGCCGGACAGCCGGTAGCCGCGGTCACCGACGATGGTGTCGAGGCCGTCGGGCAGGGACGAGATGAGATCCCAGATCTGCGCCGACTTGCACGCTTCGGTCAGCTCCTCCTCGTCGGCCTCCGGTCGGGCGTACAGCAGGTTGGCCCGGAGGGTGTCGTGGAAGAGGTGCGCGTCCTGGGTGACCATGCCGACGGTCTGCCGCAGGGAATCCGTGGTGAGGTCGCGGGCGTCGACGCCGCCGATCCGTACGGTGCCCGAGGTGGGGTCGTACAGCCGGGGCACCAGATGGGTGAGGGTCGTCTTGCCGGCCCCGGACGGTCCGACCAGCGCGGTGAGTTTGCCCGCGGGGACCTTGAAGGTCAGGTCTCGCAGGGTCAGGGCGTTGTCCTTGCGGACCTGTGAGGGGAGCGCGATCGACTCCAGCGAGGCGAGCGAGACTTCGGCGGCCGCCGGGTAGCGGAAGCTCACGCCGTCGAACTCGATCTCGGGGGCGTCCGAGCCGGGGCCCGGCAGTGCCCGGGCGTCCGGCTTCTCGGCGATCAGCGGCTTGAGGTCGAGCAGCTCGAAGAGCCTGTCGAAGCTGACGAGCGCGGTCATCACGTTCGCCTGCACGCTGGACAGTTGGTTGATCGGCCCGAAGAGCCGGGTGAGCAGTGCGGCGAGCGCCACCAGGGTGCCGA
Organism: Streptomyces sp. NPDC050448; assembly: GCF_040655295.1. Lineage (NCBI taxonomy): Bacteria > Bacillati > Actinomycetota > Actinomycetes > Kitasatosporales > Streptomycetaceae > Streptomyces > Streptomyces sp. NPDC050448. The sequence continues at coordinate 25,206 of NZ_JBFAJR010000006.1, forward strand.
CCTCGAACGCGCCGTTGACGGCGAGCGATCCGCCCACGCCGTACACCACGGCGGTGGACAGGGTCGCGAGGAGGGTGACGGATACGAGGAGCATCCGGCCGTAGACGAAGTTCAGCACTCCGATGTCCCGGACCCGTGCGGCCCGCGCGCCGAACAGCTTCGCCTCCTGGTCCGGCCGGCCGTACAGCTTCGCCAGCAGCGCACCCGCCACGTTGAACCGCTCGTGCATCATCGAGCCCATTTCGGCGTTCTGCTCCATCGACTCCCGCATGAGCCGCTGCATCCTGCGGCCGACGACCTTGCCGGGCAGGACGAAGAAGGGCAGGACCACCAGGGCGACGACGGTGATCACCCAGGAGAGGTAGAACATCGCACCGAGCACCAGGACCAGTGACAGCAGACCGGACACCACGGTCGACAGCAGCGTGGTGAGTGCCTGCTGAGCCCCGACCACGTCCGTGTTGAGCCTGCTGACCAGCGCACCGGTCTGCGCCCGGGTGAAGAACGCGAGCGGCTGCCGCTGCACGTGCTCGAACACCTCGGTCCGCAGGTCGTAGATCAGCCCCTCGCTGATGCGGGCCGAGTACAGGCTCTGCGTGAATGCCGCGGCGGTCTCCAGCAGGGCGAGGCCGGCGACTCCGAAGGCGACGCCGAGCACGATCCCGTTGTCACGGGGGAGAATTCCGTCGTCGATGAGCACCTTGAACAGCATGGGGCTCGCCACCGTCATCACCGCTTCGAGGACGGTGATGAGCAGGAGGAACCCCACGGCCCCTCGATAGGGTTTGAGATAGGGCAGGATCCGAGGCACCGTGCCTGGTTTGATCTTCTGTCGGGTCAACCCGGAATCCGAGCCGAATCCCGATATCACCATTTGCGGCCCCGGGCCTCCAATCATGACTCCGAAACCTCCTTGTCTTTTGAGTGATCGGACGCTCCTGCGCCATGACGGCTCCGTGCCGCCAAGGGGCCGCTATTCGGCGTGCTCGTACTGTTTCATTTCCTCGATCAGGCTCTTCGGCCGCATGTCCGTCCAGTTCTCCTCGATGAAGTCGAGGCACGCCCGGCGGGTGCTCTCACCGAACTCGACAACCCAGCCGGCCGGCACATCCGCGAAGGTCGGCCAGAGGGAGTACTGACCTTCTTCGTTGACGAGCGCGTAAAAGGTCCCGTCTTCGTTGTCGAATGGATTCGCCATGTCAGCCCTCCGGTGAAACAGATCCGACCCGATGAATGCGCGGCATTCCACGCAATGCCGCTGCGAGCGATCGTACAGCCGTCCAACCGACCCGATTCGACAGTTGGACGCGCACGCAAAAAAGGGCCTGCCGGATCGGCAGGCCCTCGTGATTTGAGGATCGCACGAATACCGACTCCCCGGCAATACCGTCCAACTGACGAACCCGAATTCGCGATGTCGTCGGTCCGGGCCCTCACCGTGGCGAGGCTCCTCGGCGGGAACCGGCCCCATCGGATGCCGCAGCGCGATTCGGCCAGATGACCCGCCGGGCGCGCATGGCACGGAGAGTGGGGGCGCCCCACCCCACGGGCACGCTCACGGACGGCGTGATCCCGGAAAGGCCCAAACAAGGCGGAACATAACGATCATTGCGGACAAAGGGTACGGAAGTATCGATCCACCCTGCACATTTCCAGTCAAGGTGACCCGATATCGACCAATCCGCCACCAAACTGCGTTCGTCACTCTGTGTGGCCCTAACGTCACCCTCACCAGCCGGTGACGATGTGTCCACATTCAGGGGTCAAGGCCCCTCCGACGGCGTGAGCACACAGGGGACGACCAGCATCCAGTCGTCAGGATCGTGCTCCAGCGCCTTCTGAACGACCGCTTGATGCCCGCTCCGCGGCCCTCGTACGAGCCAGGGAAGCCGTTCGGGAAGTACTTCAGCTGGTAGATCCACACGCGCCCGTCTGCGGTCACCTTGATGTCGATGCCGCCGTCACCGCCGCGCCCGTTCATCACTTCCACTTCGGCGTCCTCGGCGTAGAGCCGGTGCACCAAGGCCTCAACGATGCGGTCGAGCCGGGGCTGGGTGATGGGGCCCCAAGCGATCGCCATGTGCGTGGCCCCTCCCTCATGCCGACGCTCAAACGTCTCACCGCCCGCTGATACTCGACGCCGCACAGCACACGTCGGCGCCGCTTCCAGCGAGCCGGCACTGCTCCCTCCACCGGTCCCTCGTGGGGCGAGAAGGGTCTGGACAGCAGACCCGGGGCCGACTGGCCATCGCCGTCAGCACGCATCGTGAACGCACATGCCGAAGCGATCAGAACACCTCCCCTGGCACACCTGTCGGTCGCCCTCAAACGGGAAGGCCACGGAGCCGATCCGCGCCGAATGCCGGAGTTCAACGCTGCGTAGTCAGCACCGAACCAGCACGGGAAGGGTGACGAGGTGGGATGACGTGGGCTTTTGGTCAGCACCGAACCAGCACGGGAGTCAGCACCGTCCCTCTGAAACGGGCGGAATGCTGCAAATCCGGCACTATGCGGAGGAGCTTTCTCCGGGGGCGGGAATGAGTCAGCGGCGGTCGTGTGGCGATCCGGCACACAAGGTGGCCTGTGATTGTGATGGTCTGCCACATATGCCGTTGACCTGGGGACTTCTACGTTGTGGCCACACCCGACGTCCCCGCAGACACCCTGGAAGTGGTGCACATGGCCTCCCCCGCAGCGAGCAGAACGAGCCCGTCCGGCATACGCAGGATCGTCGCCGCAAGTCTGATCGGGACCACCATCGAGTGGTACGACTTCTTTCTCTACGGCACCGCCGCCGCGCTGGTGTTCAACAAGCTCTTCTTTCCCACCGCCGATCCGCTGACCGGCACTCTGATCGCCTTCATCACCTACGCCATCGGGTTCCTCGCCCGGCCGCTCGGCGGGGTGGTCTTCGGGCACTTCGGAGACAAGGTCGGGCGCAAGAAGCTGCTGGTGCTCAGCCTGCTCATGATGGGCGGGGCCACCTTCGCGATGGGGCTGCTGCCCACGTACGCGAGCGTCGGCGCCGGGGCCCCCGTGCTGCTCACCGTCCTGCGGCTGGTACAGGGATTCGCCCTCGGCGGTGAGTGGGGCGGGGCCGTGCTGATCGTCTCCGAGCACGGCGGGGCCGAGCACCGCGGGTTCTGGGCCTCCTGGCCGCAGTCCGGTGCGCCGGGCGGGAATCTGCTGGCCACCGGGGTGCTCGCCCTGCTCGCCGGCGTGCAGTCCGATGCGGCGTTCCTGGCGTGGGGCTGGCGCATCCCCTTCCTGCTCTCCGGCGTCCTGGTGATCGTCGGACTGTGGATCCGCCTCTCCGTATCCGAGTCCCCCGTCTTCCTCGCCGCGCAGGCCGCCCGGCAGGGGCGTCAGGACGAGGCACCCGTCGTCCGGGTGTTCCGCCGCAGCCTGCGCCAGGTGCTGACCGCCGTCGGCACCCGGTTCGGCGAGAACATCTCGTACTACGTGCTCACTTCGTTCCTCCTCGTGTACGTCACCGCCCACCTGGGCCTGCCCAAGAGCACCGCGCTGAACGCCGTTCTGATCGGCTCGGCCGTCCACTTCGTCGCCATCCCGGCCTGGGGCGCGCTCTCGGACCGGATCGGCCGGCGCCCGGTGACGCTGATCGGCTCGGCCGGCATGGCCCTGTGGGCCTTCGGGTTCTTCGCGCTGGTCGACTCGAAGTCCTTCGCCGTCATCACCGTGGCCGTCACCGCCGGTCTGCTCCTGCACGGCGCCATGTACGGGCCCCAAGCCGCCTTCATCTCCGAGATGTTCGACACCGAGGTCCGTTACTCCGGCGCCTCGATGGGATCGCAGCTCGCCTCGATCGTCGCCGGAGCACTGGCGCCGATCATCGCCGTCGAACTCCTCAAGGACTACGGCTCCTCCGTTCCCGTCTCCCTCTATCTCTGTGCGGCCGCCGTGGTGACCACCCTCACCGTCGCCTTCGCCCAGGAGACCCGCGGCCGTGATCTGGCACGGGCCCGCGCCGAGTCCGCCGCTCCCGCCGCCGGCCGGACGGCTCCGCTTCCGGCCGCCGCGGACCCTGCCTGATACGGCCCGGCCGGCCACGGGAGAATGCCGCCCATGACCTCCGCGAACGAGACAGCCCCCGGTCAGGCGGCAGCCGCCCTGCGGGAGCTGCTCGAACTGCTGCGCCGCGGCGCACCGGTCGAGCAGTTCACCCGGCCTGCCGTGGACGCCCGTACCGCCGGGGCCGGTCCCGCCGAGCAGGCCCTCGTGGAGGAGGCGACGCGGGTGGCGCTGGACATCCGGCGCGCCCTCGACCAGCACCGGCGGCGCGAGGCCGAGCTCACGGCCCTGTTCGACACGGCCGGCGACCTCGCCGCACTGCGCGATCTCGACGCGGTGCTCCGGGCCATCGTCCACCGGGCCCGCATGCTGCTGGGTACCGACGTCGCGTACATGACCCTCAACGACCCGGTCGTCGGTGACACGTTCATGCGCGTCACCGACGGCTCGGTGTCGGCCGCCTTCCAGCAGCTGCGGCTCGGCATGGGCGAGGGCCTCGGCGGTCTGGTCGCCCAGACCGCCCGCCCGTACGCCAGCGCCGACTACCGCACCGACGACCGCTTCCGGCACACGGACACGATCGACAACGGGGTCCGCGAGGAGGGCCTGCGCGGCATCCTCGGCGTCCCGCTGCGCGTCGGCACCCGCGTGATCGGGGTGCTGTACGCGGCCGACCGGGCGGTCCGCGACTTCGCCCCCGACGCGGTCGCGCTGCTCTCCTCCCTCGCCGACCACGCCGCCGTGGCCATCGACGGCGCCCGGCTGCTCGAGGAGACCCGCGCCGCCCTCGTGGAACTCGGGGTCGCCTCCGGGACCGCCCGCGCCCAGAGCGAGGCGATGCGGCTCGCCGCCGAGACCCACGACCGGCTCACCCGCCTCGTCCTGCGCGGCGGTGACGTGGCCGACGTCGCCCGGGAGGTCGCCGCCCTGCTGGGCGGAAGCCTGGTCGTGCACGACGCCGACGGCGCCGAGCTCGCCCGGGTCGGCACGGATCCGGTCGGCCCGTCGGCCCGCGGCCTGGCCGAGTCCCGCTCCGGCGGCCGGGCCGTCGCGGTGGACGGCGTATGGGTGTGCGCGGTCCTGGCCGGGCCGGAGCTCCTGGGCAGCATCACCCTCGGCGGACGCGGCGACCTGCCCGACACCGAGCGGCGGCTGTTCGAGCGGGCCGGCCTGGTGACGGCGCTCCTGCTCCTGCTGCGCCGGTCCATCGCGCACGCCGAGGACCGGGTCCGCGGTGAACTGCTCGGCGACCTGCTGGCTCCGGCGGCGCCCGGCCGGGTCCGCGACACCGGCAGCCAGACCCTCCGGGCCCGCAAGCTCGGGGTCGACCTCGCCCGCCCGCACGCCCTCGTGGTGCTGCACTGCGACGCCGCGCTGCGGTCCCGGCTGGCGGCGGAGGCCGCCCGCCACGCACGCGCCCGCGACGGCCTGGCCGGGCTGCACCAGGGCCGCGTCGTCCTCCTCGCCCCGACCGACAGCCCGGGCCCGCTCGCCCGATCGCTCGCCGCCGACCTGGGCCAGGCCCTGGGCACCGCGGTCACCGCGGGCTCCGCCGGGCCCGCCGCCGGGCCGGAGGGGCTGCCGGGTGTGTACGCCGAGGCGCTGCGCTGCCTCGAGGCGCTGCACGCCCTCGGCCACTCCGGCGGCGGGGCCGGCCTGCCCGACCTCGGGTTCCTCGGGGTGCTCCTGGGCGACCGGGCGGACGTGGGCGCGTACGTCGACCAGGTGCTGGGGCCGGTCATCGCGTACGACACGCAGCGCGGGACGGAACTGGTCCGCACCCTGGAGGCGTACTTCGCGCACGGGGCGAGCCTGGCCCGGACCAAGGACGCCCTCCACGTGCACGTCAACACCGTGGTGCAGCGCCTGGACCGGGTCCGGCAGATCCTGGGCGACGACTGGAACACCCCGGCCGGGGCGCTGGAGATCCAGCTCGCCCTGCGGATCCTGCGGGTGGCGGCGGCCCGGCCCCGCCCGGTGCCGTCCTCTCCCGCGTCCCCCTACCCGACTTCGCTGTAGGCCGCCCACGCCCCGAGGGCGAACTCCTGCCCCTGGCGGCGGACTTCGACCGCGCCCGCCCCGCCGAAGTGGGCGGGTACGAGCAATTCGGCCTCGTCGGCAGCGCGTTCGAGGATCCGGCGGCGGCTGGCGGCGGCCTGCCCGGGATCCAGGCAGAAGCAGCTGTTGCAGGAGGGTTCCAGGATCTGCACCGGGCTGTGCAGCAGATCCCGGCCTTCGGTGGCGGCGACGCCCCCGCCGGCCGAGGCCAGGTACTCGCTGTAGGTGGCGGTGAAGGCCGAGTTGTCGGGGGCGACGGCGACAGCGGCGCTACCGGGGCGGCAGCCCGAGCCGTTGACCGAGGCGACGTCGACGGCCACCCGGCCGGGGGGAGCGCGGCGACGGTGGCGGTGGCACCGGCCGAGGGGGAGAGCGTAACGAGGCATCCGGTCACGGCGACGGCGGTCAGTGCGG
>NZ_JBFAJR010000006.1:31808-282114 GCF_040655295.1 Streptomyces sp. NPDC050448
GTGCGAGCGGTGCGAGCGGTGCGAGCGGTGCGAGCGGTGCGAGCGGTGCGAGCGGTGCGAGCGGTGCGAGCGGTGCGAGCGGTGCGAGCGGTGCGAGCGGTGCGAAGTGACTTGATCACGTCGCCATGGACAGCCGCCGCGGGCGGCCGCGGGGCCTCACCGGGTACGCCGCCTCACGCGGTAGGACGGCCCGGTTCGCCGGAGAAACGATTCGGCCGGATCGGGCAGCCGAATGGCCCATGTGACACACCCTCACCCACCTAAACCGTGTTATTTCGCACCTAATCCCCCATTTCTCATATGGTGGATACTTCGCCGACGGAGGAGAGCCCATGCCCGGTCCGCTCGCACGGCGCTCCGCCGTGCTGTCCGCATGCGTGGCCGTGGCCGCCGCTCTCACGTCCCTGGCCGTGACCGCTCCGCCCGCCGCCACCGCGGCGCCGGGACACGAATCCCCGCCGGGACACCACCACACCGACGCAGGCACCGACCGGGTCGAAGGGGACGCCGACGAAGCCGCCGTACTCGGCGAGGAGCACGCCCGCGCGCACGCACAGCGGCGGATCGCGGTCAAGGGCCCCAAGGAGTACCCGCAGTCGAAGCGGACCGAGAGCCTGGCCTCCCTCAAGGCCTCGCAGCAGCAGACCAACAGCGGCTTCTCCGCAGCGCAGTCCGGCCGGTTCACGGAGTTCTTCCCGTCCCCCGACTTCGGCGTCCACACCGCCCTGCTGCCCACTGGCAAGGTGCTGCTCTTCTCCTTCGAGCGCGTGGAGGTCAACCCCACCAAGGAGACGGGGCCCACCGACAGGATCGGCCGGACGAACGCGGGCCGCGCGTTCCTGTGGGACCCGGCCCGGGGCACCGGGGCGCGGGCGTTCAAGAAGGTGGAGCCCCCGACCGTCCTGATGCCCGACGGTACGTACGCACCGCGCCCGGCGCCGTTCTTCTGCGCGGGGCACGCCTTCCTGCCCAACGGCATGGTCGGGGTCTTCGGCGGCAACACCGGCGGCAAGGGCGGCAGCGGAGCCAAGCTGTCCTTCGTCTTCGACCCGTGGACCGAGACCTGGTTCCGCAACCAGGACATGTCCGTCGGCCGCTGGTACCCCTCCGTCGTGACGGGGGCGGACGGGCGGCAGATCATCATGTCCGGCCAGTCCGAACGGGGTACGGGCACGCCCACCCCGGTCGTGGAGCGCTTCCCCGCGCTGCGCCATCCCGTGCCCTGGCGGACGTACGACATCCCGGTCGACCTGACCTCCGAGCGGCTCCGGGCCGACGCCCCGTTCCGCAACGACTATCCGCACCTGTTCTCGCTGCGCGACGGCATGATCTACGGCCTCGGCCGGGACGCCGATCAGCAGTGGCTGTTCGACCCGGTCAAGGAGACCCGGACCGATCTGCCCCGGCGGCCGGCCGACTTCCGCGGCTACGGCTCGGCCGTGCCGCTGCCGGCCGGGTTCCGCGGCCCCGACTCCGTGCTGGTACTCGGCGGCGATCCGCACGACCCGAACACCTACCGGCTGTCCGGCGGCCGGTGGACCACCGAGCAGCCGCGGGCCTTCGGCCGCACCCAGGACGACACGCTGATCCTGCCGGACGGGACGCTGCTGACGGTCAACGGCGCCCTGGACACCCGGGATTACGGGCACGGGCCGTTCAATCCGCAGGCCGATCTCTCGTACCGGCAGATCGAACTGCGCGATGCACAGGGCCGCTGGCGGCTCGGACCGGCGCAGCGGCTCCCCCGCGGGTACCACTCCAACGCCCTGGTGCTGCCGGACGGCCGGATGATGGTCACCGGCGACGAGCTCCAGCAGATCGCCAACGACCCCGACATCGGGGACGAGATGGACGGCAGCATCGAGCTCTACGAACCCGCGTACCTGCACCGGGGCAGCCGGCCGGCCCTCGACCGGGCGCCGGGGGGCGAGCTGGGCTACGGGGCGGGCTTCGAGGTGCGCAGTTCCACGGCGGCCCGGGTCACCCGGGCCGTGCTCCTGGCGCCGACCACCGTCACCCATGCGGTGAACACCAGCCAGCGCCACCTGGAACTCCCGGTCACCGGCGTACGCGGTACGGCGATCGGGCTGCGGACACCGCCGAGCGCGGCCGACGCCCCGCCCGGGTACTACATGCTGTTCCTGCTCGACGGGAAAGGGGTCCCGAGCGCGGCGAAGTGGGTCAAGCTCGGCGGCCGCCGGTGACGTGCCGGTCCCCCGCTCGGCGGGTCAGGGCGCGGGCGGCGGCTCGACCCGGGCCAGCCAGGCGGTGAGGAGCGCCTCCAACTGCGCGGCCTCCTGCGGGGTCAGACCCGCGAGCAGGCTCCGCTCGTTCTCCATGTGCTCGGTGAACGCCCGGTCGATCAGCTCGCGCCCCGCCGGGGTGAGCGCGACCACGCGCCCACGGCCGTCGGCGGCCGAACGGCGGCGCGCGACGAGGCCGTCCCGTTCGAGCCGGTCGATCCGCTTGGTCATCGCGCCCGTCGTCACCATGGTGTGCGCGGCCAGTTCGCCGGGCGCCCGCTCGTACGGTTCGCCCGCGCGGCGCAGGGCGGCGAGTACGTCGAACTCCCCCTCGCTCAGGCCGTAGCGGCGGTAGACGAGGCAGAGGCGGTCCGTCAGCAGCAGCCCGAGCCGGTGCAGCCGCCCGATCACGCCCTGCGGGGCGACGTCCACGTCGGGGCGTTCGCGAGCCCACTCGGCCTGGATGCGGGCGACGTGGTCGGCGGGCGCTCCCGCTTGCGTTTCATACGGTTCCTGCTTCACCCCACCAGTATAGCTTCCACGGAAGGTATTATATCTTCCATGGAAGCTAATCTACGGTGGTCGCTGGTCACGGCGATCGCACCGATCGCGTGGGGCACGAACTACTACGTCACCCGGGAGTTCCTGCCCGCCGACCACCCGCTGTACGGAGCGGCCTTCCGGGCACTGCCCGCCGGGCTGCTCCTCCTGGCCATCCGCCGGAAGCTGCCCGCCGGATCCTGGTGGTGGAAGTCCCTGCTGCTCGGCTTCCTCAACATGGGCGGGTTCTTCGCGCTCGTCTACGTCTCCGCGCAGCGGCTGCCGACGAGCGCGGCCTCGACCGTCATGGCGACCGCGCCACTGGTGATGATGCTGTTCGCCTGGGCACTGATCGCCGAACGGCCGGGCCCGCGCCAGCTGGCCGGCGCCGGACTCGGCGTGGCCGGGGTGTCTCTGATGCTGCTCACCGGGACGGTGCCGATGGACACCCTCGGCGTGCTGGCTTCCGTGGCCGCCATGGCGATGTCCTCGCTCGGCTACATCCTCGCCAAGCGGTGGAGCACGGAGGTCGAGGTGCTCGCGTCGACGGCATGGCAGTTGCTGGGCGGCGGAATTCTGCTGCTGCCGTTCGCCGCCGCCGTGGAGGGTTCTCCGCCGGCCCTCGACGGTCCCGCGCTGCTCGGATTCGCCTATGTCACGGTCGTCGCAACGGCACTGGCCTTCGCGGCCTGGTTCGCGGGCCTGCGGCGACTGCCGGCCGCGACGGTCGGCCTGCTGGGGCTGCTGAATCCCGTCACGGGCGTCCTGTTGGGCACGGCGATCGCCGGGGAGACGCTCACCCTCCAGCAGACCTGCGGGCTCCTGCTGACCCTGACGGGCATCCTCCTCGGGCGGAGGGGAGGATTCCTCACCGCTCGTGACGAGGGGAATTCGGCAGGTAGCAATTAGGTGAATCCCTGACTGAATTACCGTCAACAAGGGTTCACCATATATCTCGATTTGATAACGACATCCCCGAAAAGGCCTGGACCATTAACGGCCTACGCGTGTAACTGGGCCAATTTTTAAGTGACTTGACGGTTCATCAAATCCAACCAGCAGGTAACAGTCTGATATCTCGAGGGCCATTCCCGTTTGTCCGAATTCTCCACCGCGCCGGTCTGGCAGGCTTCCGCGAACCCACTCCTCCGACCAAGGATTTGAGGTGCGCATGACTAGACATCGCAGGAAGCAGCGCGAACACCGACGCAAACCGCGCCGGTTGATACTCCTCACCGCCGCCATGGCCACGGCGGCGGTGATTGCGGGGGGCCTGGCCTACTCCGGGCTCGGGGACAACGCCCAGGCGGGGACGTCCGCAGAGGCCGAAGCGGCCGCGGACACCTTCGTGCAGGCCGCCGCACCGGCCCATGACGCGGAGCCGGCGCCCATCGTGGGCGAGCCCGCCAACGAGACCGCCAAGGGCATGGTCTTCGACGGCCTCAAGGCTGCGCCGAAGGGCGACCGTTGCGTCGGCGTCTACCGCACGGAGGCCGGGCTCTGCACGCACGGCCCTGACGCCCCGCCCAAGGACGTCGACATCAAGGCCGACATCGCCCCCGTCGTCAAGACGACTGCCCCGGCGGCCGACCCGGCGAAGCCCGAGGCCGGCGAAGCGGCCGCAGCCGAAGGCAGCGGGCGTCCTCAGGACGCGCCCGCCGCCGACGCCCAGTCCGCCAAGGCCGCCCCTTCCGCGGCGCCCAAGCCCGCTGCGTCCGGCAGCAGCCAGGCGGTCGCCGCCGGCCCCGCCGGCCAGACCGTCCAGTGCGACGGTGACGGCAGCACCGGAAACCGCGTCCAGGTCGTGTACGTCCACGGCTCCGACCGCGACCGGTACTCCGAGTACGTCGCCTCGTTCCACAAGTGGGCGGCCGACGCCGACCTCATCTACTCGACGAGCGCCCAGGAGACCGGCGGCATCCGCCACATCCGCTTCGTCACGGCCGCGGACTGCACGCCGACGGTGCTCAACATCGAGCTTTCGGCCTCCGAGCTCTCCGAGTTCAGCGCGACCAACAACGCGCTCGCCGGCAAGGGCCTCAACCGCCGCGACCGCAAGTACATGATCTTCGCGGACACCCAGGTCTACTGCGGCATCGGCACCTTCGCGGGTGACGAGCGGCCCGGCCAGGACAACCAGAGCAACTTCGGCCCCTCCTACGGCCGTACGGACTCCGGCTGCTGGGGCGGCCACACCGCGGCGCACGAACTCGGCCACAACCTCGGCGCGGTCAACAACAGCGCCCCCAACACCAGCCGCGGCGCGCACTGCACGGACGAGTACGACGTCATGTGCTACTCGGACACCCCGTACTACCCGCAGATGCGCATCATGTGCTCCAACCAGGCGGCCGAGAACATCCTGGACTGCAACCACGACGACTACTTCCACACCAATCCCAAGCCGGGCAGCTACCTGGCCACGCACTGGAACATCGCCAACAACCAGTTCCTGATGCGCGCCAACGGCAGCGACGGCACGGACCCCGGTCCGAACCCCAAGCCCACCCCCACGGCGAAGCCCACCCCGACCCCGACGAAGCAGCCCACCGGCGGCCCGAAGGTGACGGCCGGGCAGATCCAGTCGAACTCCGTCGTGGTGAGCTGGCCGAAGGTCGACGGCGCCGCCTGGTACCAGGTCCTGCTGAACGGCAAGCACCTGACCTGGGTCCAGTCCCAGGCACTGCGCATCTACAACCTCCAGCCCGGCACGGAGTACAAGGTCGCCGTCTCGGTCCGCGACGGCTCCGGCCGTGACAGCGGAGCCGGCACGGCCACGACCTTCCGTACGACCGGCGCGGGCGGCGGGACCACCACCCCCGGCACCCGCTATACGCTCGGCAACGGCAGCACCGGCATGGCCGCCGAGCTGTGGGGCGGCCGCAGCGCCGACGGCACGGTGCTCGTCGGAGGCCGCGCCAACGGCTACGCCCCGCAGCAGTGGCTCTTCGAGGACGCGGGCGGCGGGCTCGTCCGCATCAAGTCCGCCGTCTCCGGCAAGTGCCTGCAGACGGGCGGCGCCCCTGCCGCCGGCATGTGGATCGCGCAGCAGCCCTGCGGCGGCAGCTCCGCGCAGCAGTGGAAGTTGTCCGCCCGCGGCGGCGGTGTGACCGTCACGGACTCCAGCGGCGGCTACGCCCTGACCGTGAGCAACCGCCCGTACTACGGCGACTGGCTGCTCGACCTCCAGCGCGCGGACGGCCGCGCGGCCCAGGTGTGGACGGTCCAGAAGGTCGGCTGACCTTCCGGAGACCGAACCGCCTTCCGCCGGTGGACGGCCGCCCTGCGCGGCCGTCCACCGGCGCCCCTCATCTCCCGCACCACAGCTCATCGCATCCCACCGCACCAGGAGCACCCAACGATGCGTACACGCCACGCTTTCCCGGTCCGCACCGGACTCGGCTTCCTGTTCCTGTTCCTCGCCCAGGCCCTGGCCGTGCCCACCGCCGCCCACGCTCACGGCGACACCGTCAAGGTCGTGGTCACGGGGCAGCGGGAAGGCCACGTCACCACAGAGATCACCTGGGAGAACGACGGGGACGCCATCGAGGAGGCGGTCGCCGCCACGGTGAACTCGACCAGCCCCGACGGCTCCCGCTCCATGGGGCCCTGGCGGCTGGTCCGCGACGCCGGCACGCGCACCGGCTGGAGCACGGCCGAGGTACTGCCGCCGGGCACCTGGAAGGTCAGCGTCGACGTGGGGTTCCCGTCCCTCGGGCACGGGGAGAAGGAGATCGCCGTACCGGTGGTCGACCCGGCTCCGTCCGCTGCCACACCGAGCGCAGCCGCGCCGTCCGCCGCGTCCGCCGCGCCGGTGTCGTCCGCGTCGCCGGCCCCCGCGCAGGCGCAAGGCCCGTCGCCCGCGAGCGGCCCGTCCGCGGCCCCGGCCGGCGAAGACGAGGACCGGACCGTGTGGTGGACCACGGCGGGTGTGGTCGTGATCGCCCTGGCCGGCGCCGCCGCCGGTGTGCTGCTGCGCCGCGCCCGAGCCCGCAGGCGCTGACGCCGGCACCGGACTGACGGGAGCACGGCGGCCGGTGGCCGGCCCGCGGTTGGCCGAAGCCGTCGGTACGACCTGACAGCCAAACGGGTCGGCGTTGACAGTGGAATTCGCCGTGCCGTTCATTCGGTACATGGACATCACCACCGCCGCCGTGCGCTCCACCACCCGCGTCGTCCGCCCCTTCCACACCTTCGAGGGCGAGGGCTTTCCGGTCCGCCGCCCGTTCCCGCAGCCCGAACTGCCGCTGCTCGACCCGTTCCTGATGGTCGACCAGGTCGGCCCGCACGTGCTCGGCCCGGGTGAGGCCAAGGGCGCGCCGCCGCACCCCCACCGCGGATTCGAGACCATCCAGTACGTCATCGACGGCGCGATGGAGGACATCGACTCCGAGGGGCACAAGCGCGTCATGAACCCCGGCGAGGTGCAGTGGCTGACCGCCGGGTCGGGGCTCGTCCACCTCGCCCGTCCCACCCCCGGACTGCTCGCCGACGGCGGCCCGCAGCACCTGCTCCAGATCTGGGTGAACCTCCCGGCCCGGCTCAAGGCGACGCCGCCGCGCGTCCAGTACGGCTCCGCCCCCGGCGACATCCCCACGGTCGCCACCGAGGACGGCGGCGCCGAGCTCACCGTGATCACGGGCAGCACCCACGGCGTGACCGGACCGTTCGAGACCCACACCCCGGTGCTCGTCGTGCATGCCCGCCTCAGGGCGGGCGGCCGCGCCGAGTTCACCGTCCCGGCCGGGCACAACGCCATGCTGTACGTGCTGTCCGGGGCCGCCGCCACCCCCGACGCCCAGCTCCCCGACGGCCACCTCGCGATCCTCGGCCGGGATGCGGAGCGGTTCACGGTCGAGGCCCCCGGCGATGCGGCCGAGGTGCTGGTCCTGGCCGGCGAGCCGATCGGCGAGCCCGTGGCCCGCAGCGGTCCGTTCGTCATGAACACCGCCGCCGAGATCCGTCAGGCGCAGCTCGACTACCAGCGCGGCCTGATGGGACACATCGACATCTGAGACAGGGCCGCCCCCGACGGGGGCGGCCCCGCCGGGTTCAACGGCTAACGGCACTGGCCGAAGCGGACGTCGGCCGCGGACGTCGCCGCGAAGCTGCTGCCCCCGCCGGCCGGCGCCGTGCAAGGTGCCGGGGTTCCCGCCGCCGGAGCCGCCCGCGCCGCCGAAGTAGCCGCCGCCACCACCACCGGCGGCGCCCGGACCGCCCTGGGCGGAGTTGGGGCTGCCGGCGCCGTGGGCGCTCTGGGTGCCGCCGCCGGCGACACCCGAGCCGACGGGGCCGCCGCCCTGGCCGCCGCCTTCCGCCTCGAGGCCGCCGCCGCTGCCGCCGTGCAGCAGGGGGCCGCCGTTGCCCGCGCCTCCGGCGAAGTTCCTTGCCCCGCCCCGCGGCGGGGGCGGTCGGGGCAGACCGCCATGTGACTTTCCAGTAGCCCGGGGCGTGCGGCGGCGGTCCGCGGCACGGCGGACGACTCCCGCAGGTCACGGCCGCGCGGCCGGCCCGGCGACCGCTAAGCGGAACGCCCTGGGCGGGAGACCGGCCGGGCCGGAACGGCGCCTGCCCTCGCGGTGTCCGGCCACGGCCGCCGAGGGGCGCGAAGGCGCACGACGTCGGCTCGCCCGTCGGTATTCACGCCGGGCGCAGGCGCCCCCGCCGCCCGTGGAAATCCCGGTGCGCCGGCCGGTGCCTGCTGTCTAGGCTGCCGGGATGAGCACTCGCACCTTCCGGATCACCGTCCGCGGCTCCTTCGACGCCCTCACCGCCGATCAGCACGCCGAGCTGCTCGCCGCCGCGCCGGAGCACGACGTCCTGCACGCGGTGTACACCGCCGGGGGCCACCTCGCGTACGACCTGGCCTTCGGCCCGTTCTTCACCTTCCGCTTCCTCGACTCGGGCGAGGCCGAGGAGGACATCCTCGACGCGACGGCCCGCGCCGAGCTGGCGGCCGAGAGCTGGCTGACCGAGCGCGGCTACGGTTTCAAGCGCCTCACCTCCCGGGCCCAGGACCTCTCGCTGGCCCCGTTGAGCAAGCGCCAGCGCCAGGCGGCCGCCCGCGGCAACGCCTGACGCACGGCACCCGAGGACCGTCAGGGGAGGTTCTTCTCCAGTGCGCCGACGTAGCGGACGATCGAGTGGTCCCTGACCCCGTCGCTCGCGGGGGCGAACAGGTCCGCCGTCAGCCCCTTCGCCCGGTCGCCCAGCGACTGCAGCATCGGCATCGCCTCGCGCAGCCTGCCGTCCGCATCGATGTAGCGCAGGGCGTCGACGTGGTGGAACACCGGCTCCGGCGGGAGCTGCGGCACGATGTCGTTGTTGTTGACGAAGCGGTACATGCGCTTGGCGAACGCGGTGTTGTAGGCCTTCGCCAGCATCCGGTCGCAGGTGCGGGGCTGGCCGTACGTGTAGACACCGTCGGCGCGCAGCCGCGGGTCCTCCAGGTGGAGGCGGGCTCCGGTGAGCATGGCCAGCGCGCCGCCGAGGCTGTGGCCGCTGAGGAAAACGGTCTGGCCGCGGTCCCGGAGTTCGGTGATCCCCTTCGCGATCTCGGGGAAGACGGACTGCAGGGCCTCGGCGAAGCCGTAGTGGACGTACCCCGTCCCGGCCGGTCCCGGCCACGGCGGCGTGGTGACGTCGGAGAGCCAGTCCTTCAGCTGCACGGGTTCGGTACCGCGGAACGCGACGACGATCATGTGGTCACCGGCCATCGTGTAGGCCTGGGTGTCCTCGAGCGGGAAGGGCGGGGTGAACCGGGTGCGGTGGTGGCGCACCTGGTCGAAGCCCCACGCGCGCGCCTCGGCGTCGATACGGGCCTCGTCCTGGTAGGCCAGCGCCGCCGCCCGCGCCATCCAGTAGGCGAGCTGCGGGCTGTAGTCGCGGGCTTGGTGATCGAACGTGGTCGGAGCCGGCACTGTTCTCCCCTTTCACGCAGCGGCCGACGGCGCTGTGCCGGTCAACCGGGACTCCGTCGTACCGCCTACGCCCGCGCCCGGCGGCCTGACGCGCGCGGGGTTCGCCCGAACGGCGGGCCCGGCACCTGCCGGGCCCTCGGGTGTCGGATGCGTACGTGGCCTCCGTGGTGGAGCGCGGCCACGGGGCGACGGCGCGGGCGGGGGCGGCGATGGGAGATCTGGTGGCGGACCTGAACCTCGTACCGGAGCTGGTGAAGATCGACTGCCCGGTGCTGGTCGTCCACGGCTCGGACGACGCGTCCGCTCCGCTGGAGCTGACCGGCCGCCGCGCGGCCGAGCTGATCCCGGGCGCGCGACTGCACGTGTACGCGTACGCCGGCCACGGGCTGTTCGCGACCCGCGCGGGCCGCCTCAACGGGGACCTGCACGCCTTCGCCCGGGCCTGAGGCAGCCGCCGCGTCCTGCGAGAATCGCCTTTCGACACGATCTCGGGGGACGGCACCGCATGCACGGGGTGGGGAACAAGAAGCGGTTCCGGCGCGCGGCAGGGGTCGTCATCGGCACCGCCGCACTGCTGGCGGGCGCGGCCGGATGCAGCGGCCCGGGGAAGGCGGCCGGGGGCGCCGCGGCCGGTGCTCCGACCGGCAGCGCCGTGGCGAGCCCGGGCGGTACGCCGGGGCCGGGCGCGGAGCGGCTGAAGGAGCTCGCCGTCGCGACCGGCGAGAAGTTCGGCCCGTACGAGGTCGGTGAGCCGCTGCTCGACGAGCCGATGAGCGAGCTCTACGAGGCCCGGCCGGTGGCCTGCCAGCCGCTGACCAGTCTCGGCAAGGCCGGCCACACGGCTCAGGCCTACGCGAAGGTGAGCGGCCCGGGGCAGTTCCAGGGGTGGGTGGGCACCGAGATCCTGCTGCGCTCGTACCGGGACGCCGGCGCCGCGGCCGCCGCGGTGAAGTCGCTGGCGGAGGCGGGCGGCCGGTGCGCCGGCGGCTACACGGAGGACCGTGCGCTCGCCGAGGCGAAGGTCGTCAGGGTGGAGCCGGTCCGGGCTCCGGTGCTGGGCGACGAGGCGCGCGCGTACCGCATCGTGACGCAGGACGTGAAGGACCCGGGCATCTCGCTGTACAAGTACCTCACGCTGGTCCGCTCCGGGTCCGTGACGCTCGCCTTCCGGTCCGACGTCATCGACACGAAGGACTTCGGCGGGGTGCCGCAGGAGATCGTCACGGGCCAGTGGGAGAAGTTCGCCAAGGGCTCCTCGGCGCCGCCTTCGTAGCGGGTCACTCCTCGCGTGCTGGTCCAGGGCTCGCCGCACCACTGGGCGGCGGCCTCCGCTGTCCACGAACCGGACCGCACGCACGCGAGGGGACGGCATCCGCGAGCGGTGCCGTCCCCTCGAAGGGCCGGTCAGACGGTTTCGGCCGGCTCCGGCTCCGGCTCCGTCACCTTCGCGGCGGCGGGCGTGCTCACCTCGACGGTGCGCGGTCCGTGCGCTCCGCGCAGGCCGATCCAGCTGATGACCGCGACCAGGGCGAAGGCGACGGCCCCGATCCAGAAGGTGAGGGTGAAGCCGGACTCGGCGGGCAGGGCCGGGACGCCGGCGGGCAGGTGCTCGATGGTCTTCGAGGCCAGGATCGTGGTGACGATGGCGCTGCCGATCGCGCTGCCGGTGGAGCGGGAGATCGAGTTGATGCCGTTGGCGATGCCGCTCTGGTGGTGCGGGACGCTCGCCATGATGACGGCGGGCATGGCCGCGTAGCCGAAGCTGACGGCCGCGCCGACGACCAGGCCGGCGCCGATCACCGAGAAGCTGTGCTGGTGGTCGAGCGCGAGCCAGCCGAAGCCCACGGCGCCGAGTACGGCGGCCAGGCCGAGGGCCACGCGCGGGCCGCGGTGGCGGACCAGCTGGCCGCCGACGGGCGAGGCGAGCAGCGAGACGATCGCGCCGGGCAGCAGGAACTGCACGGAGGCACGCAGGATGGACGCGTCGAACCCGTAGCCGGTGAGCTTCTCCGGCATCTGGACGAGGTACGAGACGCCCAGGAAGTTCGCGAACATGCCGAAGCCGACGAGGATGCCGGCCAGGTTGGCCATGAGCACCGGGCGGTGGACGAACATCCGCATGTCCACGAGCGGCTCGCTGACCTTGAGCTCGGTGAAGACCCACACGGCGGTCATGACGGCGGCGCCGGCGAAGCTGCCCAGCGTACGGCCGGAGGTCCAGCCCCACTCGTGGCCCTGCGAGATGGGCAGCAGGAGCAGCAGGAGGGTGATGCCGAGGGTCAGCGCGCCGAGGAAGTCGGTGCGGCCGCCGGTCTTGTGCCGGGTCGCGGGGACCAGGAAGGCGACGGCGAGCAGGGCGAGGGTCGCGAAGCCGGTCGCCATCCAGAACGCGTTGCGGTAGTCGGCGTCGGAGCCGGAGGTGAGCAGGCCGGTGGCGACGAGCGCCAGGCCGCTGCCGAAGGCGAGGGTGCCGCTGACCAGGGCCATCGCCCCGGGGAGCTTCTGCGGGCGGACTTCCTCGCGCAGCACCGAGAGGGCGAGCGGGAAGATCGCGGTGGCGGCGCCCTGGAGGACGCGGCCCAGGATCAGCAGCGGAAGCGAGGTCGCGACGGCGGCGATGACGGAACCGACGACCATGACGCCGAGGACGGCCACCAGCGTGGGCTTCTTGCCATGCTGGTCGCCGAAGCGGCCGAGCAGCGGGGTGAAGACGGCGGCGGACAGCAGCGTGGCGGTGGTCACCCAGCTCACGTTGGCGGTCGAGGTGCCCAGGTCGGTGCGGATGAGGCCCAGGATCGGGACCGGCAGGGTCTGCATCATCGACACGACCATGGCGGCAAGGCTCAGGGCGAAGACGATGACCGTCTCGTTCCTGGTCTTGGCCTCGGCGGGGGTGGGGGCGGCGGTGCTCATGTCTGGCAGGACCTTCTTAAGTGCTTCAGATCGCAGATGTTTGATGTCGTCAAGTAACTCCGTAGACGGTAGACGTCAATAGTTAAAGTGGTCAAGTAAACAATTGATAATGTCAACCAACCTGAGTACGCTCGAGGCATGAGCGCCACCACCCCCCACGCCCCCACCAAGCTCCAGCTCCTGGAACTGCTCGCCGCCATCGGAACCGCCCAGTGGCGTGATTTCGCGGCCGCGGCGGCCCACTACGGGCTCACCTCCACGCAGGCCCGCGTCCTCGCGCAGCTCAACGGCCCGCTGCCGATGCGCGGCCTCGCCACCCTCCTGGTGTGCGACGCATCGAACGTCACCGGCATCGTGGACCGCCTGGAGGCCCGTGAGCTGGTGCGCCGCGAGCCCGACCCCGCCGACCGCCGCGTCAAGAACGTGGTGGCGACGGACGCGGGCCGCGAGATCATCCGGCGGGTCCGCGAGGAGATGCAGGCCACGCACAACGCACTCGACACCCTCGACGCGACCGAGAGCGCGACGCTCTACGCCCTGCTGGAGCGGCTGCGCCCGGCCATGGAGAAGGACGCCTGACGGACGGGCGGCTCGCGCCGCCGCCCGGTTCCGGCCGTCAGACCTCGCGCAGCGCCGCGGCCGCCCGCTCGGGGGTGATGTCGTTGATGAACTGGCCCATTCCGGACTCGGTTCCGGCCAGGTACTTGAGCTTGTCGGCGGCCCGCCGGGTGGTGAACAGCTCCAGGTGGAGTGCGTACAGGTCCCGGCCGGTCCGTACGGGGGCCTGGTGCCAGGCCGAGATGTACGGGGCCGGGGTGGGGAAGAGCCGGTCGAAGCGGCCCAGCAGATCCAGGTGGAGGCCGGCCAGCTCGGCCTGCTCGGCCTCGGTCAGGGCGGGCAGGTCGGGGACGCGCCGGTTCGGGTAGAGGTGCACCTCGTACGGCCAGCGCGCGGCCTCCGGTACGAAGGCGCTCCAGTGCTCCCCCGCGGCCACGACCCGGCGGCCGTCGGCCAGCGCCTCGTCGCGGACCTCGTCGAAGAGGTTGCGCCCGGTGGCCTCGTGGTGGCGGGAGACGGTGTCCAGCATGCGCCGGGTGCGCGGGGTGAGGACGGGCAGCGCGTAGACCTGGCCGTGCGGGTGGGCGAGCGTGACACCGATCTCGGGGCCGCGGTTCTCGAAGCAGTAGACCTGTTCCACGCCGGGGAGCCCGGCGAGTTCGGCGGTGCGGTCGGCCAGGGCCGCGAGGACCGTGCGGACCTGCGCCGGGCCGAGGTCGGCGTACGAGGCCTCGTGGTCGGGGCTGAAGCAGACGACCTCGCAGCGGCCGCCGCCCGGTCCGGACAGGGCGGGGAAGCGGTTCTCGAAGACGGCGACCTGGTAGTCGGGGGCCGGTATCTCGGTGGGGCGGCCCGGGGCCGACGGGCAGAGCGGGCACTGGTCCGCGGGCGGCAGATGGGTGCGGCCCTGGCGGTGCGAGGCGATCACCACCCACTCGTCGAGGAGCCGGTCGTGGCGCCGCTCGGCGGACATCGCGGTGGGCGGCAGGCCGCGGGAGTCGGCGTGGTCGCGCAGGGGTTCTGCGGCGGCGGCCTCGGCGTCGTAGTAGATCAGCGCCCGCCCGTCGGACAGGGTCGTACGGGTCTTCCTCACCACGGGCGCTCCTGCGCCGGAGCGGCGGCCAGCAGTACTTCGCCGACCCGCTCGGTGACCGAGGTGGCCTCCTCCTGCGGAACGGAGTCGGTGACCAGTACGTCGACCTCCTCGAGAGCCGCGAAGGTGGTGAGCCCCACGGTCGACCACTTGGTGCGGTCGGCGAGGAGCGCGGTACGCCGCGCGGAGCGGAGGAAGGCCCGGTTGGTCTCCGCTTCGGCGAGGTTGGGTGTGGTCAGCCCGGTGGTGGCGCCCAGGCCGTGGCAGCCGAGGAAGAGCAGATCGACGTGCAGGGACCGGATGGCCTGGTCGGCGATGGGCCCGACGAGGGCGTCCGACGGGGTCCGGATGCCGCCGGTGAGGATCACGGTGGCGGTGCTCCCGGCGCTGCCGGTCCGGCGGGCGGCCTCGAAGACCTCGGCCGTGCGGACCGAGTTGGTGACCACCGTCAGCTCGGCGACCTCGGTGAGCTCCCGGGCCAGCGCGTGCGTCGTGGTCCCGGCGGACAGGGCGATGGCCGAGCCCGGCGCCACGAGGGCGGCCGCCGCCTTGGCGATGGCGTGCTTCGCCGCAGTCTCCCACTCCGACTTGGCCTCGAACCCGGGCTCGTGGCTGCTGGCTTCGTCGCCGGGCACCGCGCCGCCGTGCACCTTGCGCAGCAGGCCCTCGCGGGCGAGGGCGTCCAGGTCGCGGCGGACGGTCATGTCGGAGACGTTCAGGGAGCGGGTCAGCTCGTTCACACGCACCCCGCCGCGCCGGCGGACCTCTTCGAGGATGAGGGCGCGGCGCTGATGGGCCAGCAGACTGCCGGGATCGGCCATGCGGCGGTTCCTCTCCTGGGGTACCCGTGTCCCCGGTCAGCAGAAGCATCCTGACGGAACGAACAGAAGTCAACAGACCTCAACAAAGGCGCAGCTGGGGGCGGGTGCCCGCTGAAACGACGGCGGATCGACGCAGTCCACTGTCTTGACATGTCCCTGCGGCTGCCGTGTGATGTGGGCCTTCCCGTTGAAGTCCGTTCGTTCCTGAGGACTTCTGCGGGAACCGACGCACCGTCAGGGCGCATTTCCGCACACGCTCTCCCGGATTCTCCGGGCCCCACTCCCCCCAGGAGCCGTCTGTGCACACGTTACGAAGCGCCGTCGCCCGCCGCCTGACCGCGGTGCTCGCGGCCCTGCCCCTGCTGGCCCCGGCGGCGGGGGCCGCCGCGCTGGCCGGTACGGCCGTGGTCGCGGGCGCCTCCCCCGCCGCGGCCGTGGCCGACGGCCAGGCGCTGACCCCGCCCATGGGGTTCAACAACTGGAACTCCACCCACTGCAGGGCCGAGTTCAACGAGGCGATGGTCAAGGGCATCGCCGACCTGTTCGTCGCCAAGGGACTCAAGGCCGCCGGCTACCAGTACGTCAACCTCGACGACTGCTGGGCCCTGCCGAACCGCAACGCCTCGGGCGACCTCGTCGCCGACCCGGTCCGCTTCCCCGGCGGGATCAAGGCGCTCGCGGACTACGTGCACTCCAAGGGGCTGAAGTTCGGCATCTACACCAGCGCCGGAACAAAGACCTGCGACACCGCGGGCTTCCCCGGCGGCCTCGGCCACGAGCAGCAGGACGCCGACCTCTTCGCCTCCTTCGGCGTCGACTACCTCAAGTACGACAACTGCAACAACCAGGGCGTGGACGCGAAGAAGCGGTACACGGACATGGCCAACGCGCTGAAGAAGACCGGCCGTCCCATCGTCTTCTCGCTGTGCGAGTGGGGCCAGAACCAGCCGTGGACATGGGCGTCGAGCGTCGGCCATCTGTGGCGCACCACCGGGGACATCGGCGACAGCTGGTCCTCGATGATCGGGATCGCGCACAAGAACCAGTCGCTCGCGCCGTACGCGGGTCCCGGCCAGTGGAACGACCCGGACATGCTCGAGGTCGGCAACGGCGGGATGACCGCCACCGAGTACCGCACCCACTTCACCCTCTGGTCCATGATGGCGGCGCCGCTGCTGATCGGCAGCGACCTGCGCAAGGCGACGGCCGAGACCTTCGACATCCTCTCCAACCCCGATGTCATCGCCCTGGACCAGGACAGCCTCGGCAAGCAGGGCACCGTGGTCAGCGACTCGGGCGGCCTGGTGGTGATGGCCAAGGAGCTGGCGAACGGCGACCGGGCGGTGTCCCTGACCAACGAGACCGGTTCCACCGCCACGATCTCCGTCGGGACGGACGCCCTCGGCATCGGCAACCGTGCCCCCTACGCCCTCAAGGAGCTGTGGACCAAGGCCGCCTCGACCAACACCGGCGGCATCATCAGCGCTTCGGTCGCGCCGCACGCCACCGTCGTCTACCGGATCACCCCGGGGCCGGCGCCGCTTCCGCCCGCCGGTACGTCCCACCTGTCCGACCTGCCCTGGACCGGTGTGAGCAGCGGCTGGGGCCCGGTGGAGAAGGACCGGAGCAACGGCGAGAAGGCGGCCGGCGACGGCAGGACGCTGACCGTGGGCGGCGCCACGTACGCCAAGGGCCTGGGCGTCCATGCGCCCAGCACCGTGACCTACCACCTCGGCGGCAGGTGCACCGGCCTGACCGTGGACGTCGGCGTCGACGACGAGAGCGCCTTCACCGGGGCGGTCGCCTTCCAGATCTACCGGGACACCACCAAGGTCGCGGACAGCGGTGTCGTCACCACGGCGGACGCGGCCAGGAAGCTCACCGCCGACCTGACCGGCGGCCAGACGCTGAGGCTCGTCGTCACCGACGGCGGCAACGGCATCGACTACGACCACGCGGACTGGGCAGCGCCCCGGCTCACCTGCAACTGACCCGCTGACCTGGCGACCTGCCGAACCGGCCCGATGAGGGAGCACTCGTACATGTCCATGATCCGGTATCGCCGCGGCGCCGCCGCGACCGGCGCCCTCGCGCTGGCGCTCACCCTGGGGGCCTGCTCCTCCGGCAAGCCCGCCCCGGGAGCGGGAACGGGAACGGGCAAGAAGGCGGACGGCCCGATATCCATCGCGTACCTGCAGAAGCAGGGCGACCAGGAGTACTTCGTCTCCGAGGCCGCGGGCGCCAGGAAGAAGGCCGACGAGCTGGGCATCAAGCTCACCGTCGTCAACCTCGGCAACGACGCCTCGAAGACCATCACCGAGGTCAAGTCGGCGATCGCGCAGAAGAACTCGGGCATCATCATCGTCGTGCCGGAGTCGGCCGTCGGCCCACAGGTCGCCGCCGAGGCCGGGAAGGCGGGGATCCCCCTGCTCACCTCCGACGACCAGGTGTGCGTCAGCGGGCCCAAGCCCGCGACGTGCGGCAAGGCCGATCTGGTGGCACGCGTGGGCTTCTCGGGGGTCCAGATGGGCGGCGAGGTCGGGAAGCGGGCCGCGGCCGAATTCGCGACGGCGGGCTGGAGCCCCGCGGACACCCGGATCGTCTACGCGTGGAAGCAGGACACCACCGTCTGCACGGACCGGATCAACGGGGCCAAGGCCGCGTGGAAGGAGGCCGGCGGCCCCGAGGTCCAGACGATCGAGCTCGGTACGGACAACACCCCGGCGGGCGCGCAGGCCAAGGTCGAGGCGACGGTGACGGCCAACCAGGGCGTCAAGCACTGGGTGGTCATGGGCTGCAACGACGAGAACGTCTCCGGCGCGGTCAAGGGACTGAACAACGCGGGCGTCAAGGGCGCGGACATCGTCGGTGTCGGCCTCGGCGCCTATCTGGCCTGCAAGGACTGGCAGGCGGGCGCCGACAACGGGATGAAGGCCGCGCTCTACATCCCCGGCGACGAGGTGGGCAAACTGGCCGTCCAGGCGATGTACGACCGGCTCAAGAACGGTACGGAGTTCGCCCCCGAGGCCTTCGCCCCGACCCGGATGGTCGATGCGGGCACCTGGCGGGACGCCGGATTCGGCTGCAAGTGATGGCCCCCGCCGCCGCCCCGGCAACCGGGGTCCCGCCTGCCGCCGGACTGCGCGTGGCCCGCGTCGCCAAGAGCTTCGCCGGGGTCCCGGCCCTGCGCGACATCAGTCTGGACTTCCCGGCGGGCTCGGTCACCGCGCTGATGGGCGAGAACGGCGCCGGCAAGTCCACCCTGCTGAAGATCGTCTGCGGTGACCACCCGGCCGACTCCGGCACGGTCCACGTCGACGGCAGCGAGGTACGGCTCCGCTCCCCGGCCGACGCCCGGGCGGCCGGCGTCCGGCTCATCCCCCAGGAGCCGGAGATCGTCCCGCACCTCACGGTCGCCGAGAACGTCTACCTCGGCGCCCTGCCGACCCGCGCCGGCCGCCGCTTCGACCGGGCGGCCCTGCGCCACCGGCTCCGGGAGGACCTGGTCCGGATCGGCTTCGCACACGTCCTCGACGCGGACACCCCGGGCATCCTCCTCACTCCGGCCCAGCGCCAACTGGTCGAGATCCTGCGGGCGTTGACCGGGAAGGCGAAGGTGGTGGCCTTCGACGAGCCCACCTCCTCCCTCTCCGAGCACGAGGTGGAGGCCCTGTTCGCACTGATCCGCAGACTGCGCGGGCAGGGCCTCGCCGTCATCTACGTGTCCCACCGCATGCAGGAGATCTTCCGGCTGGCCGACCGGGTGGCCGTCCTGCGCGACGGGGCACTCGTCGGCGTCAAGGACGCCGCTGTCACGGACGAGGGGGACATCGTACGGATGATGGTCGGCCGGGACCTGTCCGTCACCCGGAGGGGTCTCGCCCGCCCGCACGTGGCCACCGACCGGGTCGTCCTGGACGTACGCGAGGTCACCACCGACGACGTGCGCGGAATCAGCCTCCAGGTCCGGGCGGGTGAGGTGGTGGCCCTGGCCGGGCTGGTCGGCGCCGGGCGCTCCGAACTGGCCCGCGCGCTGATCGGCGACCTCCCGCTGCGCCGTGGAACGGTCTCGGTGCGGGGCGAGGAGCTGCGGCTGCGCCGGCCGTCCGACGCCATCCGCGCGGGCATCGGCCTCGCCCCCGAGGAGCGCAAGGCGCAGGCGCTGTTCCTCGACCGGTCGGTCCGCGACAACATCGCGCTCGTCGTGCTGGACCGGCTGCGCCGCCTGCGCTTCGTGCGCCGGGCGGCCGAACAGGAGCTCGCCCGGGAGTACACCGGCCGGCTGAGGGTGCGCACCCCGTCCGTGGAGCGGGAGGTACGCACGCTCTCCGGCGGCAACCAGCAGAAGGTGGTGCTCGCCCGCTGGCTGGCCCGGCGGCCGGCCGTGCTGATCCTCGACGAACCCACCCGTGGCATCGACGTCGGTGCGAAGGCCGAGATCTACCGGATCATCGCGGACCTCGCCGAAGCCGGGGTGGCGCTCCTGGTCATCTCCTCCGAGCTGCCGGAGGTGTTGGGGCTGGCCGACCGGGTGCTGGTGATGCAGGGCGGCAGGATCACCGGCGAGCTCGACCGGGCCGAGGCCACCGAGGAGGCCGTCCTCGCCCTGGCGATGGCCGACGACCTGACCACGACGGCGACGGGCAACGGAGGAGCCAAGTGAACGCGAACACGGCGACCGCGGGAGGCGGCATGCCCGACGGCGCTGCCGGCGGGATGTCCGACGGCACGACCGACAGCACGCCTGACGGCACGGCCGGCGGCACGGCCGGCGCGAAGTCTGCCGAGGCGTCCGATCCGCGCGGCACCCCGGGCGCCGCCGGCCAAGGCGGGCCGGCGGCGGGCCCCGGGCAGCGGATCGGCTCGCTCCTCGGCGCCGTCGGCGGCCAGAACCTCAGCCTGATCGGCGCCCTGGTGCTGGTGCTGGCCCTCTTCGGCTGGCTCAACCCCGCCTATCTCACGTGGGCCAACATCAAGGTCATCGGCGACGCGGTGACCATCTCCGGGCTGCTCGCCCTCGTCCAGACCGTGGTGATCATCTGCGGCGCGCTGGACATCTCCGTCGGCTCCCAGGTCGGCGTGGCCTCCGTGGTCTCCGCCATGGTCTTCACCTCCACCGGCGGGAGCGCCCTGCTCGCCGTCGCCGCCGCGCTCGGCGCGGGGCTGCTGGCCGGACTCCTCAACGGCGCGGTCATCGTCTTCGGCCGGGTCAACCCGGTCATCGCGACGCTGGCGACCCTTGCCGCGTACAAGGGGGTCGCCCAGCTGCTGTCCAAGGGCGCGGCGCAGGGGTACGTCAGCAACGACGACGTCTTCGTCTTCCTCGCGAACGGTGCGATCGCGGGAATCCCCGTGCTGCTGTGGGTGCTCGCCGTGGTCACCCTCGCCATCCACCTGCTGCTCAAGTCGACCGACATCGGCCGCAACATCTACGCCATCGGCGGCAACGACACCGCCGCCCGGCTGGCCGGGATCGACATCAACAAGTACCTGATCGCCGTCTACGGCCTGGCAGGGGTGGTCGCCGCGGTCGCCGGCGTCCTGCTGACCGCCCGGACCGGGTTCGGCCACCCCGTTTCCGGCAGCGAGGGCCTCGAGCTGAAGGCGATCACGGCCGCCGCCCTCGGCGGCTGCCTCCTGGCGGGCGGCAAGGGCGGGGTCGGCGGCACCCTGCTCGCCATCACCCTGCTCGGCGCACTGGACAACGGCCTGACCGTGCAGGGCGTCAACCCGTTCTGGCAGAACGTCGCCCAGGGCGCCCTGCTCGTGGTCGCCGTGGTGATCCAGAAGCGGCGTGCCGGGGAGCGGGCCGTGGGGCTGCCCACCTGACGGCGAGTCATGCGACGGCGGGCCGCGTCCCCACGGCCCGCCGTCCACCTCGTTCAACCAATGAACTCCCGGCGCGTGGACGCCCTTTCCCGGTTCAAAGTCTTGACGCCCGCAGAGGCGGGGAGCACAGTGTCCAGCGGCGCTGCCTGAGAGCGCTCTCACGGAGCGGCTCCCGACCCCACCGAAGCTCCGGCCGCGCCTCCCCCCGCACTGCGCCTCACGGCGCCTCAGAGAGGGCATCCATGCGTCACTCATCCAGTGGAAAGCGGTCGTCCGTCCGGCGGGCCGTCATCGCCGCGCTCAGCACGATGGCCGTGGCCGCAGCGGCCGCGGCCGTGGTCACCCTGCCCGCCAGCGCCGCCGCTCCCCCGCCCCCGGCGGGCTGGTCCCAGGTGTTCCTGGACGATTTCAACGGGGCCGCCGGCTCCGGCGTGAACACCGCCGACTGGCAGTACACCACCGGCACCGGCTACCCCGGCGGACCCGCCAACTTCGGTACGGGCGAGGTCGAGACGATGACCGCGAGCACCGACAACGTCTCCCTCGACGGCGCCGGGAACCTGCGGATCACCCCGCGCAGGGACGCCGCCGGCAACTGGACCTCCGGCCGCATCGAGACCCGGCGTGCCGATTTCCAGCCCGAGGCGGGCGGGAAGCTGCGCACCGAGGCCCGGATCCAGATGCCGAACGTCACGGGAGCGGCCGCGAAGGGCTACTGGCCGGCGTTCTGGATGCTCGGCGCGCCCTACCGCGGCAACTGGTGGAACTGGCCCGGCATCGGTGAGCTCGACATCATGGAGAACGTCCAGGGCATCAACAACGAGTGGGCCACGATGCACTGCGGCACGAGCCCGGGCGGCCCGTGCAACGAGACGTCCGGCATCGGCGGTCAGCGCGTCTGCACCGGCACCACCTGCCAGGGCGGCTTCCACACGTACGCGGTGGAGTGGGACCGGTCCACCGCCGTGGAGGAGATGCGCTTCTACCTCGACGGGGTCAACTTCCACACCGTGCGGGCGAATCAGGTGGACACCGCCACCTGGACCAACGCCACGAACCACGGCTACTTCATCATCCTGAACGTCGCCATGGGCGGCGGCTTCCCGGACGCCTTCGGCGGCGGTCCCGACGCGGGCACCCAGCCCGGCAACGCGATGGTCGTCGACTACGTGTCCGTACTCCGGTCGACGGGCGGCACGACCCCGCCGACCACGCCCCCGACCACGCCGCCCACCACACCCCCGTCCGGCAGCCGCGACGCGTACAGCGCCATCGAGGCCGAGTCGTACGACGGCCAGGCCGGGCTGGCCACGGAGACCACCACCGACACCGGCGGCGGCCGGAACGTGAGCACGATCGCCAACGGCGACTGGGCCCTGTACAAGGGGGTCGACTTCGGCTCCAGTGCGGCGAGGCAGTTCTACGGACGGGTCGCCTGCGGGGCGGCCGGCGGGGTCAGCGGGCTCGTCGAGGTCCGGCTGGACAGCCGCACCGGCCCGCCGATCGGCAGTTTCTCGGTCGCGAACACCGGCGGCTGGCAGAGCTGGAGGACCGTTCCGGCGAACATCAGCGCCGTCACCGGCACGCACGACGTCTACCTGACCTTCACCAGCGGCCAGAGCGCCGACTACGTGAACGTCAACTGGTTCGACTTCGGCCACTGACGGGACCGAGGAGGCGTTCATGAACACACGGCAACCGCTCCCGCCGCGCCACCGCAGCCTCCTCCCGCTGACCGTGCTGGCCGCGCTGATCGCCCTGGTGGGGGCCGTCCTGTTCGCGCCGGCCCCGACCCGGGCCGCCGCCGGCGCGGCCGACTACAAGCAGGGCGTCACCGCCCAGGGCGCCGGCCCGGCGCAGATCCGGTTCACGCCGGCCACCCCGGCCGCGCCGGTGGACGTCCACTACCTGCCGGGCGGGGGGCCGGGCCGGCAGAACTTCCGGATGGCGGACAACGGCCCGGCAGCAGACCGTCGGCGGTCTGGCCTGCGGCTTCACCCTCGAGTACTGGTCCACGTACGAGAAGGACGGACCGCTCCACGACACACCGCACTTCACCGGTGACCGCCGACCGTACCGCCGGGAGCGCTCTCAGGCCCCCGGCGGTACGGGTTACCCTGCTGTCCGGCGAGCCAACAGCCCCCGGACACGCAGGAGGAGCGCCCGTGCCCGAACAGCTTCCCGGTCACCGCCCCACGCTGGAGGCCGTGGCGGAGCGCGCCGGGGTCTCCCGGGCCACCGCGTCCCGTGTCGTCAACGGCGGCGAGGGCGTCCGCGCGCATCTGGTGGAGAAGGTCCGCGAGGCCGTCCGTGAGCTCGGGTACGTGCCGAATCCCGCGGCCCGCACCCTGGTCACGCGGCGCACCGGGGCCGTCGCGGTGATCATCGCCGAGCCGGAGATCCGGATCTTCTCCGACCCGTTCTTCTCCCGCCAGGTCCGCGGCATCAGCAAGGAGCTGACCGCGCACGACACGCAGCTGGTCCTGCTGCTGGTGGAGGACCGGGGGGACTACGACCGCATCGAGCGCTACCTGGCCGGCGGCCATGTCGACGGGGCGCTCGCCTTCTCGCTGCACACCGACGACCCGCTGCCCGCGATCACCCGCCGCATCGGCATGCCCACGGTCTACGGCGGCCGGCCGGGCTGGACCGCCGGGCCGGGGGAGCACGGCGGTGTCGCGTACGTCGACGCGGACAACCGCGGCGGCGCCCGCGAGGCCGTGCGGTACCTGCTGGAACAGGGCCGGCGGCGGATCGCGCACATCGCGGGCCCGCTGGACCAGACCTCGGCGGTGGACCGGCTCGACGGCTACCGGGACGTGCTGCTCGACGCCGATCCGGCGCTGATCGCGGAGGGGGACTTCACCGCGGCGGGCGGGGCCCGTGCGATGGCCGGGCTGCTGGAGCGCTGCCCGGATCTCGACGCGGTGTTCGCCTCGAACGACCTGATGGCGACGGGCGCCCTGCGGGTACTGCGGGAGCGCTGCCTCGCCGTGCCCGGGGACGTGGCGCTCGTCGGCTTCGACGATACCGAACTGGTGGCGGAGACCGCCGATCCGCCGCTGACGACCGTGCGCCAGGACATCGAGGGCATGGGGCGCCTGATGGCCCGGCTGCTGCTGCGCACCCTCGACACGGCGCAGGGCGAGCGCACCGTGCCCGCCTCGGTGGTCACTCCGACGGCGCTGGTGCGCCGTGCGTCCGCCTGATCCGCCGGGCCGGGGTGGGGCGGGGCGGGGCGGCGTGAACTCGCCGTGCAGGGCGGGTGATTGCGGACGAAAGCGCGCTGTTGCGCGTACAACTCTTGACGGGGCCCGGGCTGCGGGTGCACGCTCCAGTCGCGTTCTGAGAGCGCTCTCAATCTGGCGTAGTCCCACCCCCGCACCCTGCCTGTCCAGGCCAAGGAGGCCGCCCCATGTCCATCCCCAGAACCGCCCCGAGAGCCGTGATCCGCCTCGGCGCCGTCGCGCTCACCGGAGTGCTCCTGGCCGCCTGCGGATCCGGGTCCGGGTCGGGCGCCGCGTCCTCCGACGCGGCGGGCGGCGCCGTCACGCTCACCGTCGACCTGTTCGGCGCGTTCGGCTACCAGGAAGCCGGGCTGTACGCCGAGTACGAGCAGCTCCACCCGGGCATCAAGATCAAGCAGACGGACACCGAGGACGAGAAGGACTACTGGAAGTCCCTCCAGACCCGCCTCGCGGGCGGCGGCGGCCTGGCCGACGTCCAGGGCATCGAGGTCGGCCGGATCGCGTCGGTCACCCAGCAGCAGGCCGGCAAGTTCGTGGACCTGAACCAGTACGGGGCCGGGGCGCTCAAGGACGAGTTCGCCCCCGCCAAGTGGTCGGCCGCGACCACCAAGGACGGCAAGGTGCTGGGCCTGGGCACGGACGTCGGCCCCGAGGCCATGTGCTACCGCAGCGACCTGTTCCGGGCCGCAGGACTGCCCACGGACCGCACCGAGCTGGCAGCGCGGTGGGCCACGTGGGACGGCTACCTCGAACTCGGCCGCCAGTACAAGGAGAAGGCGCCGGCCGGCAGCGCCTGGCTCGACAGCGTGGGCAGCCTGAACGCGGTCATGGTCGGCCAGCAGAAGGAGCGCTACTACGACGCCTCGGGCGCCCTGGTCTACGAGAACAGCCCCGCCGTGAAGACCGCGTGGGACGCCTCGGTCAAGGCGGCCGGCGACGGGCTCAGCGCCAAGCTGGACCAGTGGTCGCCGCCGTGGAACCAGGCGTTCTCCTCGGGGTCCTTCGCCACCATGCCCTGCCCCGCCTGGATGCTCGGCTACATCAAGGGCCAGGCCGGGGACGCGGGCAAGGGCAAGTGGGACGTCGCGAAGCTGCCAGGCGGCGCGGGCAACTGGGGCGGCTCCTACCTGGCGGTCCCGGGCGCCGCCCGGCACAAGAAGGAGGCGTACGAGCTGATCAAGTGGCTCACCGCGCCCGAGCAGCAGACCAAGGTCTTCCGCAAGCAGGGCAACTTCCCGTCGGCCACCAAGTCCATCACCGGGATAGCCGACGCCAGGGACCCCTACTTCTCCGATGCGCCGATCGGCCAGATCTTCGGCGACGCCGCCGAGAAGGCCCCGGTCCAGGTGCTCGGCCTGCACGACAAGGACATCGCCGACCAGATCGACAACGCGCTGAGCGAGGTCGAGCGCAAGGGCACGGCTCCCGAGACGGCGTGGTCGAACGCGAAGAGAGCCATCAAGAATGCCCTCGGCTGAGCCGCTGCCCCGACGGCGCGGCCGGCGGGCCGCGCTGTCCCCGTACGCCTTCCTCGCTCCCTTCTTCACCCTGTTCGCCGCGTTCGGGATCTTCCCCCTGCTCTACACGGCGTACGTCTCCCTCTACCGCGCCGAACTGCAGACCCCCGGCGAGCTGGAGTGGCGCGGCCTCGGCAACTACACGGCGCTGTTCACCGACCCGTTCTTCTGGACGGCGCTGCGCAACACGTTCACCATCGGCGTCCTGTCCACGGTGCCCCAACTGCTGATGGCGCTGGGCCTGGCCCACCTCCTCAACTACCGGCTGCGTGCACGGACCTTCTTCCGTACGGCACTGCTGCTGCCGTACGCGACCTCGGTCGCCGCCGCGTCGCTGATCTTCGCGCAGCTCTTCGGGCGCGATTTCGGACTCGTCAACCACCTGCTGGACCTGGCCGGTTTCCATCCGGTCGACTGGCAGACCGGTACGACGGCCTCCCAGATCGCCGTCTCGTCCATCGTCGTCTGGCGCTGGACCGGCTACAACGCGCTGATCTACCTGGCGGGCATGCAGACGATCCCGACCGAGCTGTACGAGGCGGCCGAGGTCGACGGGGCCTCCCGCCGACGGCAGTTCTTCCATGTGACACTGCCCGGGCTGCGCCCCACGATCGTGTTCACCTCGATCGTCTCGACGATCGGCGCCACCCAGCTCTTCGGCGAGCCGCTGCTGTTCGAGGGCTCGATGTCCGGCGGCATCTCGCACCAGTACCAGACCCTCGGCCTGTACATGTACGAGCAGGGCTGGGGCTTCTTCCACCTGGGCCGGGCGGCGGCCATCGCCTGGGTGATGTTCCTGCTGATCGTGGTGCTGGTCGGGGTCAACGCCCTGGCCGTGCGCCGCCGTTCCCGTAAGGAGGCCGGCCGATGAGCGCACACGTCTCCGCCCGGCGTGGCGGAAGGCTCACGTACGCGGTCCTGATCTGCGCGGTGCTGGTCTCGGGATTCCCGCTGTACTGGACCCTCGTCGCCGCGAGCCGCTCCAACGCCGAGCTGGCGCGCCCGATGCCGGCGCTGCTGCCCGGTCCGCGCCTCCTGGACAATCTGCAGGCCGTCCTGGACGAGGCGGCGATCGGCAAGGCGCTGCTCAACTCGCTCATCGTCTCGGGGGCGATCACCGTCGGCACGGTGCTGTGCTCCACGCTGGCCGGGTTCGCCTTCGCCAAACTGCGCTTCCGGGGCCGCGGGGCGCTGCTCGGTGCCGTCGTCGCCTCGATGATGATCCCGCCGCAGCTCGGGGTGATCCCGCTCTTCATGCTGATCGTCAAGCTGCACTGGGTGAACCAGCTGCAGGCCGTCGTCCTGCCCGGGCTCGTCTCGGCCTTCGGCGTGTTCTTCATGCGCCAGTTCCTGGCGCAGTCGCTGCCGGACGAGCTGATCGAGGCGGCCCGGGTGGACGGGGCCTCGCACGCCCGGATCTTCTGGTCGGTCGTCGTGCCGATCGCCCGCCCGGCCATGGCGGTCCTGGGCCTGCTCACCTTCATGACGGCCTGGAACGACTTCTTCTGGCCGATCGTCGCTCTCTCTTCGCAGGAGCCGACCGTCCAGGTCGCCCTGCGCCAGCTGGGCGGCGGCTACGTCCACGACCAGTCCGTGATCATGGCGGGCACCCTGCTCGGCACCCTGCCCGTGCTGCTGGTCTTCGGACTGCTCGGCCGGCAGATCGTCGGCGGCATCATGCAGGGCGCGGTCAAGGGCTGACGCAGCCGCCCCGGCCTTCCCCTCACCTCCCTGGAGTCTCCCCATGACCACGCTCGACGCGTCTCCCGTCACGAAGACGGGCCTCACCTTCCCGGCCGGCTTCCGCTGGGGCACGGCCACCGCCGCGTACCAGATCGAGGGCGCGGCCGCCCTGTACGGCCGGACGCCCTCCATCTGGGACACCTTCAGCCGCACCCCCGGCAAGGTCCTGGGCGGCGATACCGGGGACACGGCCGCCGACCACTACCACCGCATGTCCGAGGACGTGGCCCTGCTCCGACGGCTCGGCGTGAGCGACTACCGCTTCTCGGTGGCCTGGCCGCGGGTCCAGCCCACCGGTCGGGGGCCCGCCGTCCAGCAGGGCCTGGACTTCTACCGGCGGCTCGTCGACGAGCTGCTGGCCGCCGGGATCCGGCCGGTCGCCACCCTCTACCACTGGGACCTGCCACAGGAACTCGAAGACCTGGGGGGCTGGCCGCGGCGGGAGACCGCCGAGCGCTTCGCCGAGTACGCGGGGCTCGTGGCCGGGGCGCTCGGCGACCGGGTGGCCAGCTGGACCACCCTCAACGAGCCCTGGTGCGCGGCCTTCCTCGGCTACGCGTCCGGGGTGCACGCCCCGGGCCGCACCGAGCCGGAGTCCGCGCTGCGGGCCGCGCACCACCTGAACCTGGCCCACGGCCTGGGCGTGGCGGCGCTGCGCGCGGTCCTCCCCCGGTCGGCCGAGGTCTCGCTGACGCTGAACCTGCACGCGCTGCGGCCGCTGACACGCTCCGCCGCGGACCTGGACGCGGTGCGCCGGATCGACGCGGTGGGCAACAGGCTCTTCCTCGACCCGGTGTTCCACGGGCGCCTGCCGCAGGACCTGGTCCGCGACACCGCCGGGGTGACCGACTGGTCCTTCGTACGGGACGGCGATCTGGCCGCCGCCGCAGCGCCGATCGACTGGCTGGGCATCAACTACTACTCCCCGACGGTGGTCGCGGCCGCCGAGCCGGGGAACCGGGTCCCGTCCGCCGGGCCGTCGCCGTGGGTGGGCGCCGAGGGGCACGTTCGCTTCCTGCCCGCGCCGGGGCCGCGGACGGCCATGGACTGGCCCGTGGACGCGGGTGGCCTGCACGAGCTGCTGATCCGGCTGCGCGACGAACTGCCTGGCGTACCGCTGCTGATCACGGAGAACGGCGCGGCGTACGTCGACTACACCGACCCGGAGGGCGATGTGCACGATCCGGAGCGGATCGACTACCTGCACGGCCACCTGGCTTCTGTGCACCGGGCGATCGCCGACGGGGCCGATGTGCGCGGGTACTTCGTGTGGTCGCTGCTGGACAACTTCGAGTGGGCATACGGCTACAGCAAGCGGTTCGGCCTCGTCCACGTCGACTTCGCGACCCAGCGGCGCACGCTGAAGGACAGCGCCCGCTGGTACGCCGACGTCATCGCCCGGGGCGGTCTGCCAGCCTGACCACCGCCGCGTGCCCCCGGGTGCGCAGGCACCAGGTGCCGGCTCCGGTGATCAGGACCGCGTCGTACGGGCCGAGGGCGACGGGCCCTGTTGCGGCTCCTGCTCCGGCTCCTGCTCCGGCTTCGGCTCCGGCTCCGGCTCCGGCTCCGAGTTCCGCCGGGCCCTGGAGCGCGACCACCAGCAGGGTCTCCCCCGGGGCGGCGGTGAGCACGAGGGCGCCCCGTACGACCGCGGTGTCCGCCTGCACGCGGTCCCGGCGGTACATTACGTTGAAGTTCACGACGGGGCCGTCGAGGAGCCGGCAGCCGGTGGGGACGTCGCCGGGGAAGTCCTGCGGCGCGTAGCGCTCGTCGACGAGGCGGCGGGCGCCGGACACGGTGAGGTCCATGCCCGCGCCCTCGGCCAGCGTCAGCGTGCGGTCGACGCCGGGGAAGGCCGAGAAGGGCCCGTCGGCGGCCACCTCCGCGAGGCTGACCCGCCACCCGAAGTCGGCCATGCCGGCGCCCTCGGGCCGGGCCGCGATCTCCCGGGTCACCCCGCCGCCGTTCTTCCATGCGACGGCCGCGCGGTCGCCCGCACGCAGGATCCGGACCTCGTTGCCGCCCGTCATGGCGCTGTTCCTTCCGTCGGGTACGCACCGCCCCGTGCGGGGCGGTGCGTACCCCGGGCGGCCGGGGCGAGCCTATCTACCCCACCGAGAGGTCGTCGCCGTACACCGGGCCCTGGCCGTACCAGCCGTGGAGGTAGACGGTGACCGTCCCGGAGGCGCCCGTCGTGAAGGGCACCGTCAGCTTCGACCAGCCGGTCGAGCTGGTCCACGTACTGGCGCCCGCGCCGCCGCGGACGCCCAGGTAGGCGTAGCTGCCCTGGACCCAGCCGCCGAGCGTGTACGTGGTGTTCGGGGCGAGGGTCAGGGTCTGGGTGCACTCCCCGGTCTGTGAGGAAGCGGGCGCGGTCTTCAGCGCGTACGAGCCCCCGTGGGCCGGGGCGACCACCACCGCGCCGCCGCTCTCGCACGTCCACGGGGCGAGCGCGCCGCTTTCGAATCCGCCGTTGGCCAGCGCCCCGCTGCCGCCGCCCGGCCCGGAGACCGTGAGGGTGAAGGCGGCCGTGTGCGTGAGCCCGCCCGCCGTACCGGTGACGGTGATCGGGTAGGTGCCCGGTGCTGCCGAGGCCGAGGCGGCGACCGTGAGCCGGGCCGAGCCACCTGCCGTCACCGAGGCCGGGTCGAGGGTGGCCGTCACTCCGGCGGGCGCGCCGGAGGCAGTCAGCGCGACGGTGTGCGCGGTGCCGGAGACGACCGCCGTGTTCACGGTGGCGGAGGTGGAGCCGCCGGGGGTGACGGAGGCCGAGCCGGGCGCGACGGCGAGTGAGAAGTCGTCGGCGACGGGACCTCCGCCGCCGGTGAAGGGCGCGAAGGCGTGGCTGAAGTACCAGGGGTCCTGGACGATGCCCGAGCAGGTGTCGGAGCCGCCGGTACCGGGGCAGCCGCCGTTGTCGCGCTGCAGCGCCCAGAAGGACAGGGTGCTGATGCCCTTGCCGGCGGCCCAGTTGTAGACGGCGGTGGCGTCGGCGGTGGTGAAGGTCTCGGCGGGGCCGTAGTCGTCGATGCCCGGCATCTCGGTGACACCGATCATGCTCCAGAGCTGCGCGGGGGTCTTGGCCGGATACAGGCCGGCGAGCTGGTCGTGGAGCCCGGTGGCGGCGGTCCGGGTGTCGTCGGCCATGTCGTGGGTGGCGCCGTCGTAGTAGTCGAAGGTCATCAGGTTCACGACGTCGACCTGCGCGCCCGCCGTCTCGGCGCTCTTGAGGACCGCCAGTCCGCTGCTCGCGAGGCCGGCCGTGGTGGTGGGCAGGGTGTACGAGACCTGCAGCGGGCGGCCGTTCGCGGCGGCCCAGCCCTGGACCTTCTTGATGGCCTGGTTGCGCCGGTCGACACCCGCCTTGTCGGTCAGCGAGTTGTCCTCGATGTCCATGTCGAGCCGGGAGACCTCGTAGGTGGTGATCACCTTCTCGTACGCGGCGGCGATCGCGTCCACGCTGGTGCAGCTGTCGGCGATCTCGGTGCCTCCGTTGTCGGCCGCGTATCCGCCGAAGGAGGGGATCACGTCGCCGCCGCGGGAGCGGATCGTGGCGAAGTCGGCGCCGAAGACGGAGGCGGAGACGGGCTGTCCCTTGTCGCCGTTCCAGTACGGGGTGCAGGAGCCCTTGGCCTCGGTCTGCACGAACGCCATGGTCAGGTACTTCGCGCCGGATTTCTGGGCGAGGTCGGCGGGGCTGCCGGAGGAGTACGCCTCGAAGTACGGGGCGAAGACGTGCGCGGGCAGCGGGGTCGCGGCGTGGGCGGCGCCGCCGGTCCCGAGGACGAGGCCGGCGGACGCGAGGACCGTGGTCAGGGCCGCGGATAAGGCATGCAGGGGCCTGGGACGTCTCATCGGTGCTCCCGGTGGGGCGTGAGCGAACGGGCGGACGCCCTATGATTGGTCTGGACCAAGCACGGGTCAAGGGTCCAGACCTTTTCGGTTGCCGCGGCGGGAAGGGGAGTTACAGCGGGCGCCGGGTGGTGTGGGGCAGCGAGAAGTATCCGGGGCGCCCGAAGCCGGGCGGGGTGCCCTCGGCGGCGTCCGTGTCGATCGCGTAGATCATGAGGGGGCTGCTGCCGCTGGGGCCCGTGACGGTGGCGCGGAGCCGGTAGCGCTCGGTGCGGACGGCGTCGCGGGCCAGGGCGGCGCCGCCCTCGTAGAGGTGGGCCGGCTGGGCGTCGGTGGCCAGGCGCAGGTCCACGGCGCGCCAGGCTCCGGTGGCCGGGTCCCGCCGTTCCAGGACGAACGGGGCGGCGGGTCCGGGCAGATCGCCGGGCTCGCCGGTCAGGGGCTCCATCTGGAAGGCGACCAGCAGGTGCCGGTAGGCCTGGGAGTTGCCGCCCCGGACGGTGACCGTGAACTCCTGCGCCGGGCCGCCGCGGACCAGGTTCAGCCCGCCGCCCGCGGCGGCCGCGGTCAGGGACAGCCGGGTCGCGGGGGCGGGGACCGCCGCCGCGGCCGGTGTCTTCGCGGGTGCCGCCGAGGACGTGGGCGTGGAGGCGGGCGTGGAGGCGGGCGTGGGCGCCGGTGAGGACACGGCCGGGGTCCCCGCCCCGGTCGCGGTCGGCGACGGGGAGCCCGAGGGCGGGGCGCCCGACGACCGGACGGGAGCGGCCGGGATGTCCGGGTGGCCGGTGCATGCCGTCAGGACGGCCGACAGTGCCGCCAGTACCGCCGAGGCGATCAGCAGACGGGGGCTGACGTGCATGGTGGCCCTCCTACGGCTCCCGTGAGGGCAGGACCGTAGCAAGGGCGGCTCACCGGTGCGCAGATGCGGCGCATGACGCTTCGGTCACGGTTGCCGGCCGGGGCCGGGGCCTCGGCCGGCGCCGGAGCCCCCGTACTCCCGCGCCCGCCGTGGACGGTCAGCCCTTGAACTCCTCCTGACGGACCGGCGAGGCCTCGGCGAGGGCCTTCACGACGGCGTCGGCCCCCGCCCGCAGCCCGTACACGGGCGTGCCGGGCTGCTGGCGCCAGGAATCGTCGAGGCCGCCCGCGTCGACGGAGTCGAAGCCCAGTTCGTCGATGAGCGCCCGGACGGCCTGCTTCGCCGCCTCGTCGTCGCCGGCGACCGGGAGGGCCATCCGGTCCGGGTCCCCGGCCGGGCGGTGCCGGTCCAGGATGTCCTGGGCGTACGTCCCGTTGAAGGCCTTGACCACCGGGTGCCCGAGGTGGCGTTCGCTCCAGCGGCTCTCGGTCAGGCCCTCGTCCTCGATCTCGGCAATGCGTCCGTCGCGCCGCTTCGGGTAGTAGTTCCCGGTCTCGATGACGACGACGTCCTTCGCCGCCTGGTCGAAGAGTCCGGCGGGCAGGTTCGGCACGTTCTTCAGGGGGATGGTGACCACGACGACTTCCGCGTCCCGGGCCGCCTCCGCGACCGTGACCGGCGTGGCTCCGGTCTCCTTGGCGAGGTCGGCCAGGGTCTCGGGGCCGCGGGAGTTCGCCAAGGACACCTCGTGTCCGAGGGCGGTCAGGCGGCGGGTGAGGTTGCCGCCGATGTTGCCTGCGCCGATGATGCCGATCTTCATGAGCTCTCCAGTGCGTGCAGGGTGGTCGGGTTCTGCGAGGAGTCCGAACCACGGGGATTCGCCGCGCATTCCGCGTACGGGCCCCCGCCCTCGGATCCCGGTACGAGTGGCCGGTTCCCAGCCGTACGGAACCGGCCATGGATTTCAGCCATGCCCGCGCCCTGAAATCACCTTCGGATGCCGCACGTTGACATCCGGGCACGGAATTCGTTTACGCGTGAACATTCCAGTGAACCGGATGCGACTTCACGGAACTCCAGAGTGACGACGGGAAAGAGAAATGCTGGAGGGGGCCGGAAACAAGCCGGCCACGACTCGACTTTCACAAGATCCTTTATGTAGGGTTTCCTTCATTCGCCGCCCACCAGGTCGGCGAGCAGGCGCGGCCGACCACCGCCTCCGTCCTGCTCGTTCGCGAAATACGTGACCCGACACGAGGGACCATCATGCGGTTCCGGCATTCGGGGCCGCCGAGTATTGGGCACGGCCCGGAAACCGTAGTTCTCAGACCGTCCAAACCCACCGGCCTGCTTGCCGCTCCTCTGCTGCGTGCGGTGCGGGACGAGGAACCGCCCGCCACCGCACGCGCCGCGTTGCAGACGTGCGTCCTGCGGCTGCGCAGGCCATTCACGAAGTACGGCATATCCACGACCGCCACCGAGGCCGTGCCCAGCGGATACCGGATGCACCACGACAGCGAGACCTTCGACCGCGCGCTCTTCCGCACCCCGACCGCGCCGGCGCCGGCCGGTCCCGTGTCGGACAGCGGCTGGCGCGGGGTGCCCACGACCCGCCCGGGCCGCCAGGGCCTGGCGCCCGCGCCCGGGTTCGCCGGGCGCGAGACCGACCGCGCGGCCATGGCCGCACAGCCGAGGGCGGCGCCCCTGGCCCGCCTGGGTTCGCCCCGATAGGCGGCTGTACGCCATCTCCGTCGCATTCAGGCCATTTCGCACGTTCCGAGAACCGTCCGCCGGGGTGGCGGCGTCGGTGGGTTCAGTGCGGCCGACCGCACTGGCACGTACGCGGCACCGAGCACTCGGCAACGCGTAACTTCTTGGGGCACTTCAGTTCTGTCTCATCACTCGTCCCTCGGACCGGTGAAGGGTGTCCGCGTCGCCCTCTGCTGACTGCTATCTCTCGTCTCTCAGATGTCTCGGGAGGCAACAGGCATGCAGCTGTACGCGGTTGACACGGCGGTGGTGCGCCGGTATTTGGACAGCCCGGTCTTGACGGGTGACCAGGCGGCTCGGCTGCTGGAGCTTCGAGGGATCTCGAACGGCACACCGATCTATCTGGACGTCGAGACGATGATGCCGGTGGAGCCGCTGTGTTCGTGGGGCAGGAACATGTCGTACGCCGATCTGGCCGACAGCACCTTGAAGGACTACGGGCGGATCATGGCCCGGTTCAGCGCTCACCAGGCCACGCGTGTGAGCGACGCGCTGTCGGCCACGGAGTCCGATCTCGTGGCCTACAAGAAGCAGCGCACTCAGTTGCAGGAGAAGCCGGTCGGCACCTCGGTGTGGTCGAAGGAGTCGTCGGTGCTGGACCAGTTCTTCACCTTCGCGGTCGAGCAGCGGTACCTGCGGCGCCGGCCGATGCGGGTGGCGGCGCGAGGGCGTAATGCGCTGAGTCCGCGGACGCGGCGGGGAATGGACATCCGGCATCTGAGTCTGGGGCAGTACCGCTACTTCAGGGATGTCGGTCTTGGCGGGCAGTGCCCGGACTCGTCGCTCAGCCGGTCCTATCGGGGCAGCTCCCCGCACCGCGACCGGGCGGGCGCGGATCTGGCCTTGTGCAGCGGCATGCGGTGGCAGGAGTGGGCCACGGTTCTTCTGCCCGAGCTGGGCCTGGGCGTGGACCGGTGCGCAGAGGAGGCGGAGTTCACGGTCCAGGCGTGCGCGAAGTACGGGAAGGAGCGTGGAATCTTCGTTCCCGAGCAGGCCGTGCGGACGGTCGAGACCTACTGCTTGCTGGAGCGGAAGGAGTTCACTG
The DNA here is from genome assembly GCF_040655295.1 of Streptomyces sp. NPDC050448. Taxonomy (NCBI): domain Bacteria; kingdom Bacillati; phylum Actinomycetota; class Actinomycetes; order Kitasatosporales; family Streptomycetaceae; genus Streptomyces; species Streptomyces sp. NPDC050448. Next base: position 66,760 of record NZ_JBFAJR010000006.1, read on the forward strand.
CGGCGGCTGCCAGGCGGCTGGAGCGCCAGCATCGGGAGCTGTTCGTCGTCTCCCGCGTGGATGCGGAGACGGGTCGGATCCACGGCATGCTCGACGGTATGGCGCAGGTGTTCTCGATGCAGGCGATGCCGCCGCGCCTTCGCCGGATCACGGTCTGGGAGGGCGAGTTCGGGCTGGAGGCGATGGCGGTGTTCCTGTGTCGGGGCGGGCTGATGCCGGGAGCGGACTCCTGGAAGCGGTACCGGCACGCGGCCTGGCGCCGGATGGTGGCCCTGGCTGATGAGACGACGCCGCGGCTGCCCGCGAAGAGGTGGCGCTGGCACGATCTGCGTCACACGTACGCGCTGCAGCTGCTCACCTATCTGGAGCAGCAGATGGACGGAGTCGAGCCTGACATGGTTGCGCGGCGTCGGCGTCACCGCTCGTATTTGAGTGGGCATATCCGCTACAACCCGTTGTTGATCGTGAGTCGGCGGCTTGGTCATTCCAGTCCGGAAACCACGTACGCGTATCTGGAGTACACCGACGATCTGGTGCAGGAGTATGAGGCGGCGTTCGCCGGGTGGGTCGATGACCCGGGTGAGGAGGCCACGTACGCGCAGATCGCCGCCAGGGCCTTCCGTGTGGAGAAGTCGCCGGTGGGGGTGGGCTGATGGCGCGCGTGAAGTGGCAGAGGTCGGCTGAGTGGACAGCGTTTCTGCGTCAGGCGCTGGGGGCTCCGGGCGGGGACGACCGCCTGGGCGTTCGCGTGGTGGCGGTCAATGACCAGGGTCGCGAGCGCCTGCACTATGTCGATCCGGCGGATTACCGATGTTCACGGCTGGCTGCTCAGCTCGCCGATGAATGGGTCGATTACGTCGCGGTCACCGGTCTGTCGGCCTCGGCGTCCCGTGACTACGTGCGCGCGGTCGACCTGGTGTGCTCCGCGATGGACGGTGCGTGCGAGGAGGCGGCATCCCTGTCGCTGGAGTCGGCGGATCTGCTGCCTTTGCTGGCTCGGTGGGAGCGCACCCTGCCGGCCTCTTACCAGGAAGGGTCGCGTCAGGCGGGGGTAACGGCGTCGTGCCTGAGGGTCCTCATCGTGCGGCGGGAGGACCATCCCGAGCGGAGGCTGGATCAATCCCTCGCCAGGTTCGCCCGCGGCCGTTGCTTGACGCCGTGGGGTGATACCTCGGAGCGGGACGAGTTCAGCCGGGCCGACAAGCGGGCGTTGGTCAGGGCCGCGTGGCAGGAGGTGCACGCCCTGGAGAAGCGGCTCGCCGATGGCTGGTCTCTGGCGGCGCAGGGCCGGCATCCGGATGAAGGGGACTGGCTCCATGTGCCGGATCTGCTGTGGGGACTGTCGCGAGGAGTGATCGCGCCACGGCAGATCGGAGATACGCTCCCCACGCTCACCGCGCAGTGGCCCGACGCGTTGCGCGAGATGGTGCTCAGAGCGGACGGAACGGTAGCGAAGCGTCGGGCCAGACGGGATGTGATTCTGCGGCTGCTCGCGCGCCTGTATCCCACGAATCTCGATCTTCACGCCTTCCGGGTCCTGCTGATGGACGCCACCGGGCACGCCTCGGAGGAGGTCACAGGCTTCGGCGCGCAGGACATCGAGTTCCTCCCCAAGGGTGTACGCCTGACACTGGTCAAGGACCGCGCTTCGCGGGTACGCCATCGCGCCTTCCGGGACGCCTCAGAGCCCCTGAACACCGATCAAGGTGAGGTGACGGCGAGCGAGTTGCTTGATGGGCCGCGCCGAGAGGTGAGCGCGATCGTGCGCCGGCTGCTGGCGGTCACGGAGAAGGTCCGGGAGCGGTGCCCGGAGGTGAGCGACACCCTGTTCGTCCGTCCTTCACTTGTGTATTACGACCTGCGCTTCGGCCGCTGGAACTCCAATATGCAGGGCCAACGTTTCACCGACTGGCTTCACGCGGTCGGCGTCACGGTCGACGGGGAGGCCCATATCGGGCGGCTGCGGAAGTCCACCAAGGTCGAGAAGGCCATCGTCTCCGGCGGCCGGATCAGCGTCGCCGCCGACGACCACCTCGAGGAGACCTTCGCCGGGCACTACGCCCAGGGCACCACGCTGCGGATCCTGTCCGGCAAGGTGATCACCACAGCCCAGGACCACTGGTTCCAGCAGGCGGTGGAGGGGCCGACCCTGATCTCGTCCGACGCGGCCGAGATCACCGAAGACAGCAAACGGCTGCAGGCACTTGGGCTGGACAAGGAGCAGGCGGACGCCATTGTCCAGGGCGAACTCGACATGGGCGTCTCACACTGCAAGAACCCGTGGGATTCACCCTTCAGCCCGCCCGGCGAGCTGTGCGCTGTGGCGCCGCTACGCTGCCTGGAGTGCCGCAACGCGTGGCTGCTGCCCAGCCAGCTGCCGCAGCTGATGCTGTTCGCCGAGCACCTGGAGACGGTGCGCCAGCGGCTTGACCCGAAGACGTTCACCCGGCTGTGGGGCCAGTCCTACATCAACCTGCGAGCCGCCCTGGACGAGCGCACCGAGGAAGAGAAGGACCTCGCCCGGAAGCACATCACCGCTGGTGAGGTCTCACTCGACCTCCCGCTGGCCGCACATGTGGAGTTCGACGCATGATCATCCCGAGTTCCGGGGAGAGCGCCCGGTCCCTGTTCCGCCCGGACGAACCCGTTGTCCAGAGTCGCCCTCTGATGCCTGCGGCACGCCGATCGCAGGTCCGCATGCCGCTGTTCGGCGACACGGAGTTCATGGACTTCAACGGTGTCGTGCGCCGGCCCGCCAACCGCAACCGCTCGTGGTGGAAGATCCGGCTGGTCGGCGTACTGGCCGATGAGCCCTGGAATCTTCTCGCCCGCGAAATGATCATAATTCTGGCGAACCCCGGCCACGAGGCACTCCAGGCGGCAGGGCTTCACCTCGGCTTCGACCCATGGGACATCGGCAGCATCAACCTGGAGATCAGCTGCCTGCGAGGCGTGATCACCTGGGCCCGCGAGGACGGCCTTCCCGAGGACCCCTCCGGCTGGAGTGAGGCCGATCTGCGCCGGCGCGTCAAGGCACTGAAGAGGGAAGTGAAACCGAGGACGTTGACAAGGCATGTGAGCTTCGTCCAGCGGATGGCGACGCTCTCCCCGGCGCTCAGCTGCGGCTGGCCGGCCGTCAACCCGTGGCCGGGCAAACCTCCGGGACAGGTGGCCAAGGACGTGCGCGATGGCACCCTGTCCACGAAGGCGATCCCCCCCGACATGTGGTTTCCGCTGGTCCGTGCCGCATGGACGTACATCCACGTCTTCGCCCCGGACATCTTCCGCGCACTGGACATGCTCAAGGAGCTGCGCCGTGCCGCAAGGCTCTCGGCCGATGTCCGCGACAAGGACGGGGAAATGGACGCCTGGCTCGCCGACCCCGCGAACAAGGTGCCCTGCCACCACGACCCGCACGCGGCCGAGGGACAACCGCCCGAGGTCTACTGGGTGATGCTGACACTGCTGCTGGGAATGAAGGAGAAGCAGAGCAGCTCGATCTTCGGGACGTACTGCGCGGCGGGCCGACGGCGGAGAGAGAAGATCCAGCAGGCGGTGGCCGACGGCCGGTACGCCTACGGCCTGCCCGTGGAACTGACCCAGGTGACCCGCCCGGACGGCAGCCGCGGCCCCTGGCACCCCGGTTTCGACCTCTACGAGCTGTCCCGTCTGCCAACGATCCTGCGTGATGCCGCCTTCGTGCTGGTGGCCGCCTTGTCGATGATGCGAAGCTCTGAACTGCAAGAGATCGTCCGGGGCAGCGTCGTCGAGCACTACAACGCACCCGCCGTCGCCTCCACCCTCGTCAAGGGGCGTCCCGGGCGACCGCGCAAGCACTGGTGGATCAGCGAGCCGGTCGCCGAGGCCATCGCGGTCGCCGAGGCCGTATCCCCCCACCCCGTGCGGGTCTTCGCCCCGTTGACATCCAAGGCTGTCAACGAAGAACTCGACGGCGGTGCCATGGTCGACTCGTTCATCGCGTTCGTCAACGCCGGCTTCACCTGGTCCGGGCTGGCTGCGATCCCCGACGGCAAGGCCCGGCCCCACATGTTCCGCAGAACGATGGCCATGCTCACCGACCAGTTCGCCGGCTCCGAGATCGCGCTGGGCATGCAGCTCAAGCACATCGCCACCCGCGCCCTGGCCAACCGCGCCACCCGCGGCTATGCAGCCCCCGACTCCGCATGGGCCAAGCACCTTCAAGACGCGGTCCACGCCGCCCGGTTCCGCCGGCTCAAGGACCTGTACGGGGCCCACTCCCAGGGACAGGAGATCGGCTTCGGCCCCGGAGCCGAACGCCTCAAGGGCGTCTTCGAACAGATCGCAGCCACCGTCAAGGCCCGCCACGGAGACGCCCGCGTCCAAGACGACCTCCTGCGCAAAGCCCGGATCACCATCCGCTTCGGAGCACTCAACAACTGCCTGTTCGACGAACGCAGCCCGGCCGGCGCCGTGTGCCTGGAGAACGCGATCGTCCCCGAAGGGCACATCGGCCCGCTGGAAGACCGCTGCCGACCGGACCGCTGCCCCAACAGCATGATCGGCACCGAGCACGCCCCGTTCTACGACGCACACCACCGCACCCAGCTCAAGCTCCTCAAGACCCCGGGCCTGCCCGCCTGCCGCCAAGCCCTGATCGCCAGGGAAGCCGAACGCGCCGAAGCGGTTCTCGACAAGATCCGGGGTACCTCCGCATGACCGCTCACAGCCGTATGACCTGCGACGGTGTCGCGCCCGACACCGCGAAGGCACTGAGGGCCGCCATGCAGCGGCTGTTCGCCGGAAGGCCACAGCGCACCGACGGGCGGCTCACCAAGGAGAACCTCTGGAGAGAAGCCCAGGTCAGCCGGGCCACCATGAACCGCGCTCAGCCGATCCTCACCGAATGGGATGCCCGCATCGCCGAGCAGGGCAAGACCACCGCCGGAGAGGCCCGCAGAGACGAGGAGATCAGCAAGCTGCGCAAGAAACTGGCCGACAAGACCCGAACATGCGCGCTCCTGGAGAAACAGCTCAAGGCCGCAGCCACCGCTATCGCCGCCTTGCACCACGACAACTGTGCCCTGCGCGATGAGATCGGCCGACAGCAGGGCACCAACATCGTCGCGCTCGACGGACGCCGCACCAGACCCGACAGCCATCCCCTCGCGTGACGTCGCTGCCGGGTACAGGGGCTTCTCGCCGTGCTGCGAGGGGCTAACGTCGAAGGCATACCTGATGAACCGGGAGGACGAGATGCGGATCACGGTGCTGGCGGTTCCGGCCTGCCCGAACTCCCCGGTCGTGCTCAAGCGGATCACGGCAGTGCTGGCCGGGCGGGCGGCCGATGTGGATCTGGTCGAGGTGCGGGACGAGGCAGAGGCCGTGCGGTGGCGCATGACCGGCTCGCCGACGGTGCTGATTGATGGTGTCGACCCGTTCGCCTGGGACGGGGCGGAGCCGAGTGTGTCGTGCCGGCTCTATCGAGGTGTGGACGGCAGGGCTGGTGGGGCGCCCAGTGAGGAAGCGCTGCGGCAGGCGCTCGAGGCGGCGGGTTAGCCGGGCTGGTACGGAAAGGCGTCCTCGGTCGGCTGCTGAAGTGCACCCGGCCGACGTGACGCTGTTTCCTGCCGTACTGCGGGTGTCGGCCGTGCAGAGCCTGTTGGTGGCGGGCGAAGGCCACGCCCGGTCGATGGACCGGCCGCACCCACGGGCCTCCTCCTGGGCGCCGGCCGTCCCGCCGGGGGCAACAGCGTCCTGAACGTGCCCCCGGCCAAGACGCCAAGACCGGCAGGGCTTGGACGATGACCGCCTCGTGATGCCGGACCGGATGCTCGCGGCCCGCCCAGGACGCCGGTGAATCCCGCAGTGGTGGTGTGGATCAGTGGCCGCTGCCGGATACGGCCATGCGTTTCGTGAAGGTCTTGCCGCTGTCCTGGGACTCGTAGATGCCCTCCTGGGTCGCGGCCAGGACGTGTCCGGCGTCGACGGCGGTCAGGGCTTGCGGCTGGCCGCCGGAGACGACCGCTATCTGCTGCCAGGTGGTCCCGCCGTCGGTGCTCCGCTTGAGGCCACCGGAGGTGTCGATTCCGTACAGTGCGTCGGGCTTCGCCCATGAGACGAAGGCCATCACCGGCTGCTTGCCGGCGGCGAAGGTCTTGCCGCCGTCGGTGCTCTTCGCGACCCCGTCGGCGGTGGTGGCCAGTACGGTGTCCGGGTCGTCAGGGCTGACGGCGATGTCCAGGGCCTTCAGCTGGCCGCGGTCCTCCCAGCTGACGCCATCCTTGCTGACGCGGACCAGGCCGTTGGTGCTGTCGTAGCCGTAGATGGTGCCGTGGGCGTACTCGAGGGCGTGGAAGTCGGCCTCACCGGCCAGGGAACGGGTCTTCCACGTCTTGCCGGAATCGGTGCTCTCGATCAGGCCCCGATGGCCGGGGCCACCGGTGCCGGGGGCGGGGTGGCCACTGGCCAGGAAGGTCCTCCCTTCCGCCACCGTGAAGCCCATGAAGTCGTCCCTGCTGCCTCCGACGAGCTGGGGGGCACCGTCCACGCCGGGGGTGTAGAGCCCTTCGTGGGTGGCGACGTAGAGCTGGTTGTCGGCTGGGTCGATGCCGAGGCCGTGAACGTGGCTGAGCGCCGGGACGGACGGCTCCGTGGCGGCGGTGCCGACGCCGGGGTCGCTGGAGCAGGCGGTCATCACGAGCGTGAGCGCCAGTACCGCGGTAGCTGTGAGAGGCCACTTCCGTGAGTTGTTCATGTTCCTTCTTCTACTGCGTTCTGCCGAGGGTGGTCTCGAACGACGTGTCCCGGGCCTTCGCGTAGGAGGCCCGAAGCAGCGGTGAGAATCGGCGGCATGCGTGGGACGTCGCGCCGGTCCGGTCAGTGGCTGTGGCCGTCGTTGTGGCTGGGCTCTGCGGAGGTGCCGCTGCCTGCCGCCGGGGACGTGCTCGGAGCCGGTCCGCCCGTCGCGTGAGGGGCTTGTGCCGGGCTGTGCGTGTCCCGGGCGGGCTCTTCGGCGTTTCCGTGGCTGTGCCCGCCGCCCTCCGGCGGCTCGTCCATGGAGGCCGCCACCTGCCGCAGGCCGACGAAGCTGACGGCCGCGGCCAGGAGTACCGCCAGCCCCAGCAGGCTGAAGATGCGCTGCCAGGGGGTGTCCTCGTCCTTGATGACGTACGCGACGAACGACACAGTGATTCCCAGGGGTACCAGGACGGCACCGCGCTCCGGGAAGTCGTCGAAGTGCTGCAGGCCGCCACTGAGCATACCGATGCCGAACGAGAGCAGCAGGGAGGCGCCGATGACCACGAGCATGCGGGGCAGGCGGGGCCGGTGCTGGGCGAGGACGAGCTCGTTGAGGATGGTGGCGGCCAGGAAGACCAGGACGCCGTAGAGGGCGATCCGCGTGTAGCGGGCCGGATCGAGCGGATGGTGGACGACGGCTCCGCTGATCAGACCTGCGCCGACGAAGTAGCCGACGTATCCGAGGTAACGCGCGGGCAGGGAGCTTGTGCGGGCGCGGCGGGCCCGGGCTTTGCGCAGGGCGGCCCGCCCGCGCTCGGGGGCGGGCCGCTCCTCGATGAGGACGGGTCGGTCGAAGAGTTGCGACGAGGACAAGAGCTTTGTTCCTTTACGGCTCCGGGAAGTGGCCGGCCGCAGGCGACGCCAGGCGTCGCGGGGCGCATTGCAGCGCCCAGAAAGTGGTGCGGGCGGCGGGGGCAGGTGAATCCGGGAACGCCGGAATCTAGACCTGCTGGATCACGGAGCCCGTTGCACTTTGCAACGGGGGCAGGGCCGAGGCGTTCGCGGGCGGTCCCGACTTCCCCGCCACGACCCGGTAGCAGGGCAACTGCCCGTCGAGCGGAGTGAGCCAGGGCCCGACAGGTCCCGATGCCTGCTGGGGCTGTCCGGACGCGCACTCCGCAGCCGGGTGGGAAGACTCCCGGCTGTCGTCGTGGTGCTGCTCTCCGGCCGTTTCGCCGGGCGTATGCGCTGAGGTTGTCACCGCGCTGGCTGCCGGCTGAGCTGAGGCGCTGTGCGCGCTCGCGTCGTGCGTGAACAGGAAGCCGAACAGCAGGGCCGCCAGCCACAGCACACGCAGCGGACCCGCCGAGAAGCGGGCCCGCGATATGCCGGACGACGACCAGGCCGTAACCATGCCGTGATCCTAGCCGCCCATCGCCGGCCCCCGGCGTCCCGCCCCCTCATGGTGGCCGGACGGCACGCGAGCGACGTGTGCCGTCCGGCTGCGAGGTCATGACCGGTAGGCGACGTTCGTCATCATCCCGGCCTCGCCGTGGTAGGCGTTGTGGCAGTGCAGCATCCACTGGCCGGGGTTGTCGGCGTCGAAGAAGACGGACAGCGTCTTCTTGGGCAGGACGATCGCGGTGTCCTTGCGCGGGCCCGAGTCGCCGAGCTGGTAGGTGTGGCCGTGCAGGTGCATCGGGTGCCACATGGTGGTGTCGTTGACGAAGTCCAGCCGCACCCGCTGGCCCTCCTCGATGAGGATCGGGTTGGCGTCCGGGGCGGTCATGTCGAACGGCTTGCCGTTGATGGCCCAGTTGTAGTGCATCATGCCGCCGGTGAGCTTGATCTGGTGCGTGACGTCGGCCTGGGCGGACTTCAGGCGTACGTCGTCGGCTGCGCGGAGCTGGGACGCGGTCATGATCATCCCGTCGAGTTCCTTCGGCCGTACCGTCGCCGACGGTGCGCTGCCCGAGCCGGTACGGATCAGGGCCAGGCCGTTCGCGTTCTTGCCTTCGGCCGCGGCGACCAGGGGGAAGACGCCATCGCCAAGGGTGACCAGGACGTCGTAGCGTTCGCCCATGCCGATGAGCAGGGCGTCCACCTGCTGGTGCTGGACCGGGTAGCCGTCGGTGTGGGTGATGGTCAGCTGGTGGCCGCCGAGCGCGACCCGGTAGGCGGTGTCGGAGCCGGCGTTGATGATCCGCAGCCGCACCTTGCGGCCGGGCTTGCCGGTGTAGACGTCGGGGTCGGCCGGGATCCGGCCGTTGATGAGGTGGTACGGGTACTTCACGTCGCCGGCGTCGCCGCCGAGCAGGTCGCTCTCGGCACCCATGAGCATGAACCTGCCCGCCATGCCACCCGACGAGGAGGATGGGGACGGGGACGCCGCGTCGCCCTCCGTGTTCCCCATGTTGTGCATGTCGTGGCCCTCCATGCCCGAGCCGGAGCCGTCGCCCATGTCCATGCCGCCCATGCCCTGCCTGAGCTCGGCGAAGACCTCCTCGGGGGTGCCGATGACGCCGTCGACCCAGTCGTCGAGGACGACCACCCACTCGTCGTCGTACGCCAAAGGCTCGCGCGGGTCCTCGACGATCAGCGGGGCGTACAGGCCGCGGTCGAGCTGGACGCCGACGTGCGGGTGGAAGAAGTACGTGCCGGGGGTGTCGGCGATGAACCGGTACGTGAAGTTGGCACCGGCCCGTACGGGGGTCTGAGTAGCGGTCGGCACGCCGTCCATGTCGTTGCGCAGCCTGGTGCCGTGCCAGTGGATCGAGGTGGTGGTCCTGCCGGGCAGCTGGTTGGCCAGCTCGGCGGCCAGGGTGTCCCCGGCCGGCAGCCGGACTTCCTTGCCCGGGGTCCGGCCGTCGAAGGCCCAGGTCCTGGCCCTGACGCCGCCGCCCAAGTCAAGCACGGCGGGCGCCGCGGTCAGGATGATCTTCTGCTCCCTGCCCGTGCCGACGCGCTTCTTCTCCACGCGGGCGACCTGGGAGCCGGACGGGCTGACCAGGCCGGGGGTGCCGGCGGAGTTGCTGCAGGCGGCGAGCGCGCCCGCGCCGACGACGCCGAGTCCGGCGAGCAGGACGGAGCGGCGGTTGATGCTGTTCACGATGTGAGTCCTCTTGTTCGAGCTGCATACGGGGTCGCTGGCTTAACGGCACACGGGTGCCGTGGGCGCGGCCTAAATACGCAGCTGGGAGAGAACCGACAGGTCGGGCGGGGCGCGGCCGATCGCCGTGGCGGACACCGGCCGGGCGTTGGTCTGGTGCGGGTTCGCCGGCACCGCGGCGGGCTCCTGCGGCGGTGCGGGGAGCTTGACCGTCTCGGCGCTCGCGGTGGCGCAGTGCTGCATGCCCGGGTCGGCGCAGGTACCGTGCCGAGCGCTGTGCGCGGACAGACTCGCGCCGAGCATGTTCGTGTGCTCGGCGGCGGAGCTCATCGGCATCGTGCCGGCGGACGAGGAGCCCATGTCCGGCATGGTGTGCCCGGGGTGCGTGGCCGCCACGGAGGTGACTGCGATCGCGGCGGTCTCATGGTGGACGAGTACCGCCAGGGCGGCGCACAGGGCGATGACGGTGCCGCGCGTCCAGCGCATGGCGCCCTCGAGGGCCTTCTGTGTCGCCATCGCCTCCACCCGGGCTTCTACTCTCCGAGCCCCGTGGGTGGGAGCTCGCCGCGCTCAATATACCCCCACGGGGTTTTCCTGGCCGTGGGTCGGGGAGGCGGTCACAGGCGCAGCGTGCGGCGCAGGGCGAGGGCGAGTTCGTCGAGCTTGGCCTCGGCCGCTTCCGGATCCGAGCGTGCGGCGTCGGTGACGCAGTGCCGCGCGTGGTCGTCGAGTAGGCCGAGCGCGACTTCCTGGAGGGCTCGGTTGACGGCGCTGATCTGGGTGAGGACGTCGATGCAGTAGCGGTCGTCGTTGACCATGCGGGTGATCCCGCGAACCTGGCCCTCGACCTTGTGCAAGCGGGCGAGGTGGTCGCCCTTATGGTCGGCGTAGCCGTGCCGGGCCGCGCCCGGTGCCGGGTCCGGAGCGTCTGCGTGGCCGGGGAAGGTGGTCATCTGATCTCACCTCCTTCGTGTGCCCCCTCCGCCGTTGTAGTGCGGTAGCGGACCGGGTCGGCGTCGAAGGCTGCCGCGCAGTGCGCAGAGCAGAAGAAGTAGCTGCCGCCGGGGGTGTCGCGCCGTTCGGCGGCGGCAGCCGGGTCCACGCGCATGCCGCACACCGGGTCCACCGTGACCGCCTCGGTGCCCTGCGCATGGTCTTCCCCGCCCCCGGGCTGGTGGTGCGGTTGTCGGTCGGCAGCCGATTCGACCCGGGGCTCGACGGGCTTCACCGTGGCCGCCGGCAGTGGCGTCGCGTGCCAGCGGCGCAGGCGGGATGCGTTGGTGACCACCGACAGGGAGGACAGGGCCATCGCGGCGGCGGCGATGATCGGGCTCAGGCGGATGCCCCAGACGGGGTAAAGGGCTCCGGCCGCGAGGGGGACGCCGACGGCGTTGTAGACGAGGGCGAAGAACAGGTTCTGCCGGATGTTGCGCATGGTGGCGCGGGAGAGGCGGACGGCGGTGACGACGCCGGTCAGGGAGCCGGAGATGAGGGTGATGTCGGCCGCTTCGATCGCGACGTCGGTACCGGTGCCGATCGCGAGGCCGACGTCAGCGGCGGCGAGGGCGGGGGCGTCGTTGATGCCGTCGCCGACCATGCCCACGGTGCGGCCCTCCCCCTGAAGGCGGCGGATCTCGTCCGCCTTGTGCTCGGGCAGCACCTCGGCCAGGACCCGGTCCACGCCGACCTGGGCGGCGATTGCGGCGGCAGTGCGGGCGTTGTCACCGGTGATCATGACCACGTCGATACCGAGCCGCTGCAGGGCGGCGATGGCCTGGGCGGAGTCGTCCTTGACGGTGTCGGCGACGGCGAGGACACCGGCCGACCGGCCGTCGACGGCGGCGAGGACGGGGGTCTTGCCCTGGGCGGACATCTCGGCCGCGACCGGGGTGAGGGCGCTGGTGTCGATGCCAGCGTCGCCGAGCAGCCGGGCGGTGCCGACCAGCACGGCGTGGCCGTCCACGGTGGCCCGTACCCCCTTGCCGGTGGCGGAGTCGAAGCCCCTCGCCGCAGGCAGGGTGAGACCGCGCCGGCGGGCTCCGGTGACGATCGCGCCGGCGAGCGGGTGCTCGCTGTCCGCCTCGGCCGCCGCGACCAGGGCCAGCAGTTCGCTGTCCCCGAATCCGTCGGCAGGATGTACGTCGGTGAGGACCGGCTTGCCCGCGGTGACGGTGCCGGTCTTGTCCAGGACGACGGTGTCGAGCTTGTGCGCGGTCTCCAGCGCCTCCGCGGAACGGATCAAGATGCCCGCCTGAGCGCCCTTCCCCGTGCCGACCATGACCGACAGCGGGGTGGCAAGGCCCAGGGCGCAGGGGCAGGCGATGATCAGCACCGCGACCGCGGAGACCAGGGCGAGCGTCAGAGCCGGGGCGGGTCCAAGGGTGTACCAGAGCGCGAAGGCGGCGATGGCGATGGCGATGACGGCGGGCACGAAGTAGGCGGATACCGCGTCGGCGAGCCGCTGGATGGGGGCCTTGGACGCCTGGGCCTGCCGCACCAGGCGGATGATCTGCGCGAGCATGGTGTCGGCGCCGACCTTGCTCGCGCGTACCCGCAGGGAGCCGGTGCCGTTGACGGTCGCGCCGATCACCGTGTCCCCGGCCCGTTTGGTGACCGGCATCGGCTCGCCGGTCACCATCGACTCGTCCACCGCAGAGGACCCCGACAGCACCTCGGAGTCGACCGGGATCTTCTCCCCGGGCCGGATCACCACCTCGTCACCGACCGCCACGTCCTCCACCGGGATCTCGGTCTCGGTGCCGTCGCGGATCACCCGGGCCGTGCGGGCCTGCAGGCCCAGCAGTGCGCGGATGGCCTCGCCGGTGCCGGCCTTGGCGCGTGCCTCCAGCAGGCGGCCGAGCAGGATCAGGGTGAGGATCACCCCGACCGCCTCGAAGTACACCTCGCGTACGTCCTCGGGCAGCAGGGAAGGGGCGAGCGTGACGATCAGGCTGTATCCGTACGCGGCCGTGGTGCCCAGCGTGATGAGGGAGTTCATGTCCGCGCCGCGGTGGCGCAAGGTGAGCCAGCCGGTCGAGTGGATGGGCCAGCCGGTGTAGAGCATCACCGGCGTGATCAGGGCCAGTTGCAGCCAATGGCCCAGCATCCACTCGGGCACCCAGCCGGCGCCGAACAGCTCATGGGCCATGACTGCGAAGAGCACCGGGGCGGTGAGCACGGCGCCGACGGCGACCCGGCGCGTCAGGTCCGTGATCTCCGCCCGCCGCTCAGCGGCCTCCGCCGCCTCTGCCTCGGCCCCGGTCTCCAGGCCGCTCGTATGTTCCGCTTCGGTGGCGGCGGCACCCGTTTCCTCACCGTCTCCGTCCGGGGTGACTTCCGTGGTGTCGGAACCATCCGCGGGTTCGACCAGCAGCGTGCCGTGGATCATGTTCATTCCGCAGGCGAACCCGAAGGATCCGGCCTGATCCGGGCTGACGCGCACGGTGGTTCGGGTGAAGGCCGGCAGCCCGGCGCTGACGCGCAGGCCGGGGAAGACGACCCGGTTGGTGCACTCGCCACTCTCCTGCCGGTCGAAGACCAGCTCCACCGGAATCCCCTGGCGGACCCGGATGACATCGGGGCTGTAGCCGCCCCGCACCATCACATCGACCCGCTGCACCCCGCCCTCCAGATGCGCGGCACGGGCCCGGCGCGGACCGAAGAAGAACCACACCAGGCCGGCGATGAGCACGGCCGCGGAAACCACCACGACTACATCGGCAACACCCATGGCGATGGCCTCCCTGCAAGGTCGCTCCCCTCCAGCCTCGCCCCTGGCTACCCCAACCAGGTAGGGGCTGAACGGTCCCGATACAGGGGACCGGGTGGCCCCTGCGCATACGGCCTGGCGGGGCGACATTGGTAGCAGGAGTCACTGGCCGGACCGCGGGCCCCGCGCCCGCAGCCCCCGAATCCGGGGAAGGGAAACACGATGATGTTCTGGTTCGACCACGACGTCAGCGGCTGGGGCTGGTTCGCCATGTCTGCCAGCATGATCCTCTTCTGGGCCCTGATCATCACTGTTGCCGTCCTGCTCTTCCGGGCGTTGAACCGCGCCCCCGAGCACACGCACGTCTCCGCCCGTCCCTCGGCCGAGCAGTTGCTCGCCGAACGCTTCGCCCGCGGCGACATCGACGAAGAGGACTACCAGCGGCGCCTGGCCGCCCTGCGCTCCTCCGGCCCCGCCAAACCCTGATGCCCCTCCCAAGGAGGAGGACCGGCCATGAAGAACAACAGGAACTACGGCCTCTACGCGATCGCGATCGCCATCGCCCTGGTCGGCGCGCTGGCGCTCGGCGTGCCCGTGGGCACCCTCGCCATCCTCGCCATCGTTGCCGTCTGCCCGCTGATGATGTTCTTCATGATGCGCGGCATGCACGGCGACGACATGCACGGCCACGGTCACGATGACGCGCCCAAGGACCGCGACCCCCACGACCACAAGCCCTTCCGCTGAAACCAGCGGCGAGGTCAGGTGACGCGGCATGCAAGCCTTGATCGCAATCTTGATCGGCGCTCTGATTCTCGGGGCCCTGGCCTACAGCATCGGTCGCCTGGTCACACCCCGCGAGAGCCGCTGGCCCCCTTTGGCCCGACTGAGGGGCCGCCGTGCCGCTCTGGAGGCCGCCGAACGCTGGTGTGTGGGCCTGCGAACGCACGACCAGATCGATGCGGCTGCCTACCAGCGGCGCATGAGTGGCCTGGCCCGCGGACAGCGGACGCTACCGCGAGGAGGACGTGATGTCTGACGCCGCATACGGCTTGTGGCCGCTGGTGGTGCTCAACACGCTGCTGTTCATCGTCTTCGCCGCCAGCTTCTTCCACCCGAAATCGAAACGGGACTGGCGGGCGATGGGCGCCTACAGCGCGTTCCTGGTGGCGCTGTTCACCGAGATGTACGGCACCCCGCTGACCGTCTACCTGCTGGGCAGCTGGCTCGGCAACCAGTTCCCGCTCCTCAAGGACACCCACGCCGGCGGGCACCTGTGGAACGACCTGACCGGCTGGTCGGGCGATCCGCACCTGAGCCCCTTCCACCTCGCCAGCTACGTCGCCATCGGCGTCGGCTTCTGGCTCATCGCCGCCGCCTGGAAGATCCTGCACGACGCCGCCCAGCACGACAGGCTCGCCACCACCGGCCTCTACGCCTGGGTGCGCCACCCGCAGTACGACGGCTTCCTGCTCATCATGATCGGATTCCTGCTGCAGTGGCCCACCCTCCCCACCCTGATCATGTTCCCGGTCCTGGTCTACGTGTACGCACGCCTGGCCCGCAGCGAGGAACGCGAGGTCGCGGCCCGGTTCGGTGAGCAGTGGACCGCCTACGCCGCGCGCACCCCCCGCTTCTGGCCACGGCGGCCCCACCGGCCCGGCAGCCCCGCGTCGCCGGGCAATGACACCCCGGCCGGACACGAGCCAGGGCCGCCGCCCGAGGCGGCCTCCCGTCCCTCCGCCCCCGGGAGGAGCTGATGACCGGACTCCCCGTCCTCGTCCAGGCGGCGATCGTGGCCGGCGTGCTCGCCGGGATCGTGCTGGTGATCCTCGTGCTCGCCCGCGCGGAGCGCCACCGCCGGCCCCGCGGCCCCGACAGGAGGCGATAGATATGGCTGCCGCCCTTGTCCTGGTCTGGATCCTGATCACCGTCCAGGTTCTGACCATCGCGGCGTGCTCGATCCTTCTCGCCCGGAGCCACCGTCGGGACGCCTCGCTCCTGGCCCGCACCCTCCACCGCACCACCCCCGCCCTCGTGGCTGCGGGCGTGCTGCCCGTTCCCGCCCTGCTCGTCGCCGACGCGCCCGCAGCTGCCTGGGGCCTGTGGGGCGCCGACGCCATCGCCGCCGCCCTGGCCTATGCCGTCGGCGACACCTTGCGCGACATTCCCAGCCCGCACGCGGCGACCCAGGCGGGGAGCGGGCCATGACGAGCCACAGCCCGCACGGAACACGATCAAACTGCCGGGAGGGGAAAGCGCCCGGACAATGGAAGAGACGCGTTTCCGGCGGTGACCTGCGGCGGGGCCGGTGTCGCCGCTGGATGCGGTACTTCTTGGCCGATCGCTCCGGTCCGACGCCGATACTGAGAGGAAGGCGGTCGCCATGACCAGCATCACCCAACGCATCGCAACCCTGTTCCGGATCAAGGCGAACAAGGCGCTGGACAAGGCCGAGGATCCGCGCGAGGTCCTGGACTACTCCTACGAACAGCAGCGGGAGATGCTGCAACGGGTGCGGCGCGGGGTGGCCGATGTGGCGACCAGCCGTAAGCGGGTCGAGCTGCAGGTGAACCAGTTGCGGCAGTCCGAGGGCAAGCTGCAGGGACAGGCGGAGCAGGCGCTCGCTGTGGGGCGTGAGGATCTGGCCCGCGAGGCGCTCACCCGCCGTACGGCCGTGGCCTCGCAGATCACCGATCTCGAGGGCCAGCAGGCATCCCTGAAGGAGCAGGAGGAGAAGCTCACCCTGGCCGCGCAGCGCCTGGAGGCGAAGGTGGACGCGTTCCGCACCCGCAAGGAGACGATCAAGGCGAGCTATACCGCGGCCGAGGCGCAGACCCGTATCACCGAGGCCGTGACCGGCATCGGCGAGGAGATGGGCGATGTGGGCCTGGCCATGCAGCGGGCCCAGGACAAGACCGAGCAGTTGCAGGCACGCGCCGGTGCGCTGGACGAGCTGATCGCCTCCGGCGCGCTGGACGACGCGACCCTGCCGGCCGGACGTGACGACATCCAGGCTGAACTGGAGCGCGTCACCGCCGGCAGCGACGTGGAACTCGAGCTTGCCCGGATGAAGGCCCGGCTCCCGGCGTCCGCGACTGCGCCGGCTGTCGAAGCGGGTGGGACCAGGCAGGCACCGCCGGACCAGGAGGCGACGTCATGATCATGCGGGTTCTCGGTGAGGGCCAGTACGAGATTACCGAAGGGCACCTCGACCACCTCAACGAACTGGACTCCGCCCTGCAGACGGCCGCCGACACGGGCGACGAAGCAGCTTTCACCTCCGCCCTGTCAGCCCTGCTGGACGCGGTGCGCAGCCTCGGCACACAGCTCCCGGACGAGCGGATCACCCCATCCGACCTGGTGCTTCCCGACGAGGCAACCAGCCTCGCCCAAGTGCGCGAGCTGCTCTCCGACGAGGGCCTGATCCCAGGGTGATGATGATGCGCAGCCGTTTTGAACCCGACCGGCAGCTGACCGCCCGCATGGTGGTCACGATGTTCCTGCTCGGTCTGCTGTACGTGGCGTTCATCGCCGCGCTCATCGCGCTGCTCAAGTCCGTCGTCCTGGTCGTCGTCATCGCCGCAGCCATGCTGGGCGCCCAGTACTGGTACTCCGACCGGATCGCCCTGTACGCCATGCACGGCCGCCTCGTCACACCCGAGGAACAGCCACAGCTGCACGGGGTCATCGACCGGCTGTGCGCCACCGCCGACATGCCAAAACCGCGGGTGGCCATCTCCGAGATGGACCTGCCCAACGCGTTCGCCACCGGCCGCAACGCAGACCACGCCGTGGTCTGCGTGACCACCGGGCTGCTGCGTCGCCTGGAGACGGAGGAGCTCGAAGGCGTCCTGGCCCACGAGCTCTCCCACGTCGCGCACCGCGACGTGGCCGTGATCACGATCGCCTCGTTCCTTGGCGTGATCGCGGGGCTCGTCGTCCGCTTCGCCTTCTACTCCCAGCTGTTCGGCGGACGCGACCAGCGCGACCAGAACACCGCCGTCGTCTTCATGGCCGTCATGGTGGTCTCCGCCGTGGTCTACGCGGTCAGCTTCCTGCTCATCCGGGCGCTGTCCCGCTACCGGGAGCTGGCCGCCGACCGGGCCGCGGCCATGCTGACCGGGAAGCCGTCCGTACTCGCGTCGGCGCTGACCAAGGTCAGCGGCGACATCGCCCGCATTCCCACCCGGGATCTGCGCACGGCCCAGGCGTTCAACGCGTTCTTCTTCACCCCTGCCCTCGGGCCCGGTACCGCGGTGGCGAACATGTTCTCCACCCACCCCACCCTGGAACGCCGCATCGAGGCGCTCGCGGAGATCTCCGCGCAGCTGGGCGAGGCAGGCGGCGAACCGCGTGCCGGGACCTGACCGGACAACCAAAAAGGAGCTGGTGTCCATGGGATTCCTGGACGTCCTGTTCGGCCGGTCCAAGCCGGTCAGGCCCGACCTGGACCAGCTCTTCGGCCTGCCCTCGGCGGCGATCACCCTCCAGGCCGCCATCGGCTTCACCCCGACCGGAGCGGGCTCGGTGTGCTTCGCCGCCATCGAGGGCGGAGCCTTCGCCCAGATCCAGCGGGAGGTGCGCGACCTCCTCGACGCGGACAGCGAACGCGGTGGCGCGCCGGTGGAGTTCAGCCGCGACTCCTACGGATACTCATGGCTTCTCTCCCGCCGCGACCCGGATGATCTGCCCGCCCTCGTGGGCGACCTACACGCGGTGAACACCGCCCTGCAGGACAGCGGCTTCGGCCCTCAACTGCTCTGCTCCCTGGTCACCTTCCATGACGCCGAGTTGCGCCCCCTCGCCCTGGTCTACCTCTACAAGCGCGGCACCTTCTACCCCTTCGCGCCGCTGCCCGGAGACAAACGCGATAACCCGCTGGAACTCCAGGTCAAAGCCGTACTCAAGGACGACCTGCGCATCGAGCAGGACCTGACCCGCTGGTTCCCGCTGTGGGGCGCTCCCGCCCTGTGACAGGGGCTGGCCCGCCCGATCCGGAGAGGTGACCACGTGCCAGAAACCGGTGCCCGCCCCGAGGACGGGCCGCACGCCGACCGTGCGTTGCTGACGGCGGCCGGGATCGAGAAGGCGTACCGGCGCGGCGTGTGGCCGGCCCGCCGCCGGGCGCCCGTGCTGCGCGGCGTGGACCTGAGGCTGGCCCCGGGTGAGGTGGTGGGCCTGGTCGGCGAGAACGGCTCGGGCAAGAGCACCCTGATGAAGATCCTGGTCGGGGCCCTGGCCGCCGACGCCGGCACCGTGCAGTTCGGCGGGCGGCTGGGATACTGTCCGCAGGAACCGGTCGTCTACGAACGCCTCACCTGCGACGAGCACTTCGAGCTGTTCGGCCACGCCGGCGGCCTGTCCCAGGAGGCGGAGCGACGCTCACGCAGGGAGATCTACGCGGCGCTCGGCTTCGAACGCTACGCCACCACGCGCACGGACCAGCTCTCCGGCGGGACCCTGGCCAAGCTGAACCTGGGCCTGGCGCTGCTGGCCGACCCCGAGGTGCTGCTGCTCGACGAGCCGTACGCCGGCTTCGACTTCGACACCTACCTCAAGTTCTGGGACCTGGTGGCGAAGCGGCGTCATGCGGGACGGTCGGTGCTGATCATCAGTCACTTCGTGACCGACCAGGAACGTTTCGACCGGATCGTGGAGCTTCGGGACGGACGGACGGTCCCGCGATGACGGCTCCGACGGCTCTGCCCTTCGCCCGCCGGTTCCTGACTGAAGCGGCCCGCACCCCGGTCAACCTGCTCACCCTCGTCCTGGTGCCGGTGGTGTTCGTGGTGGTGGCCGCAGGCCCCATGGCGGATGCGGCCGAGTTGCTCGGCGGCCCCGGAGGGCCGGCGGTGCAGACCGCCACCGCCGGATGGGCCGCCGCCTTCATCGCCGCCGTCGCCATGTACTTCCAGATGCGAGCGGCCCGGGCCGCCGACCGCCGCCTGGTCCTGGCCGGGCTCGCACCCCACCGGCTGGTCGCCGCCCGTATGGCCACCGGGCTCGCCCTCGCGCTGCTGGCCGCCGCCGCAGCCCTGGTGGCCCTTCAACTGCGCACCGGCATCAGCCATCCGGGACGTGTGGCGGCTGGGACACTGATGTTCGCGGTGATCTACCTGGCCATCGGCGCCGTGATCGGTGTCCTGGTCGCGAACCCGGTCAACGGCACCGTCCTGGTGCTGTTCGTATGGATCCTGGACGTGTTCTTCGGACCCGCGATCGGCGCGGCCGACCGGCCGGTGACCCGCATCCTGCCGACCCACTTCGTCACCCTGTGGATGATCGACCTGCCCTCCCACCACGCCGGCCGGATCGGCGACCTCGGCTGGGCCCTGGCCTGGGTCCTCGCCGCGACCGTGACCGGCTGGACGGTGATCACCGCCAGCAGCCGCATCGCCCACTCACGCCGCCGCACCAGACCCGGCTCCGCCGCCGACCAGATCGCGGCAGGAGTACGCATGGGCCTGCGGGAAACCGGGCGCAACCATGTGCTGTGGGTTCTGCTCGTCACCGTTCCTGTGGTCTTCGTCCTCCTTGCCGTGGCCACCACCCCCGAGGAGTCCACGTCCCTGAGCGTCCGCGAAAACGGCCAGGCCCTCTCCCAGCAGGTCTGGCTCCCCGACGTCCACGGCGGCACCATGGCCCCCATCGCCATCGCCTCCCTGGCCACACTCGCCGGGCTGTTCACCGTCCTGGACGCCCGCTCCGCCGACCAGCGCCTGGCATTGGCAGGCTTCCGCCCCGGCAGCCTGCTCGTCTCCCGCCTGGCCGTCGTCACCCTGCTGGCGGTGCTCGCGACCGCCGCCTCCCTCGCGATCACCGCGACCGTCTTCGACGCCCGCCAATGGGGCCTCTACATCGCGGCCAGCATCCTCATCGCCCTCACGTACGGGCTCATCGGCGTCCTGATCGGCCCGCTGTTCGGCCGCGTCGGCGGGGTCCTCATCGCCTTCCTGGTGCCTTTCCTCGACCTCGGCATCGAACAGAGTCCGATGCTGCATCCCCAACCCCCGGCCTGGGCCCACGCCCTGCCCGGCTACGGCCCCGGCCGCGTCCTCATCGACACCGCCATCACCCCCACCTTCGACGAAACGGGCGCCCTGCTCCTCGGCCTCGGCTGGCTGGCTGCCCTCACCACCGCAGCGGCCGTCATGTTCCGCCGCACTGCCACCGCGGCCCGGTGACACCCGCACCCGCATGACGCACAGCCCCATGGCGGCTTTCAGGCGAGCCGATGCGGCGGATGGCGGTACTGCCCTGGCGGGCGCCACCCTGGTCAGCGACCCTGAGTGCGCGGCTGATCACCAACCGCACCCAGAGCAAGCAGCCCACGCCCGAAAGGCCGCCCCGCATGTCACTCACCTCTCCGCGGCGGGGCCGCACCGCCCTGGCGGGGGCAGCCTGCCTGCTGCTCGCCCTGACCGGCTGCTCGAACGACGGCAACGGCTACGGCACAGCCCCCGCCTCCACCAGCGCCGCCCCCACCACATCGCCCAGTGCCGTACCCGGCGCGGTGCGCATCGTGATCGAGAACTTCACCTTCAGCCCGGCCGATCTTCAGGTGCGCCCCGGAGCGAAGATCACCGTCGTCAACCGGGACTCGGCCTCACACACCGTGACCGCCACCGGGGACAAGGCGTTCGACACCGGCACCATCAGGGCCGGTGCGACGGCCACCTTCACCGCGCCGTCCACGCCCGGCAGCTACGCCTACCTGTGCACCATCCACCCGAACATGAAAGGCACCCTCACCGTGACCTGACACCACGACCAGGGCTCCACGCCCGCGCGCCACCTGCCGACCGCGCCTACGCTGAATCCGTGAGCGAGGCGAGCCGAGCGCGTCGCCGCAGCCGGTACTGCGGCTCACGATGCTGCTGGTTATCGCCGTACTGACCGGGCTGGTGGCCATGCACGGCCTGGGCTCTGCCGGCCCCCTGCCAGCGGGCGCTGCTTCGCCGCATTCGGCGCACCAGACGGTGACGGCGGCAGCCACGCAGCCATGCGCGTGTCACGACGATGACGGCAGCACCGACCGGCACGCCGGCCACGCCGACCAGATGTGCGCGTCGGGAGCCGTTGCCGGCGCCGTGTTCGTCCCCACACTGACCACCTGCGCCCCGGGCGGCATCGACACGACAGCATCGACTCCTCTGTCGGTGTCGTACGAGCCGTCCGGCGGGCGCGCCCCGCCTACACCCGCCCAGCTCCAGCTCCTGCGGATCTAGGAAACGCCCCCGCGGTGCGGGGCCCGCTGGGCTCGCCGCCGCGCACCGGCATTCCCCGATCCCCCCACGTCCAGGAGCTGTGAACCATGAACACAACCCCCTCCCGCCTTCGCCGCCGTGCCGCTCTGGCCACCGCCGCAGCGGCGGTCGCCGCACTCACACTGGCCGCCTGCGGAAACAACAGCAACAGCGGCGCGACCAGCGCCCCACCGCCCGCCACCGCCTCCGCCCCGGCCACCGTCCCCGCAGGCGAGCACAACCAGGCCGACGTCGCCTTCGCCCAGGGCATGATCCCGCACCACCGCCAGGCCATCCTCATGTCCGAGATGGTCCAGACCAATGGCGCCTCCGGCGAGGTGAAGGCCCTCGCCGTGAAGATCAAGAAGGCGCAGGACCCGGAGATCGCCACCATGTCCGCCTGGCTGAAAGCCTGGGGCGAGAAGGTCCCCACAGGCATGGACGGCATGGACGGTGGGGACCACGACGGCTCCGGCATGCCCGGCATGATGGACAACCAGCGCATGGACATGCTGCGTGGCGCCTCCGGCACGGCCTTCGACACCATGTTCCTGACCATGATGATCGAGCACCACGAGGGCGCCATCGAGATGGCCAAGACCGAGAAGGCCGAAGGCGCCTACGGTCCCGCCAAGACGCTCGCCGACGACATCATCACCGCCCAGACCGCCGAGATCGCCCAGATGAAGACGATGCTGGGCAAGAGCTGACCCCCTGGGGAGTGGGGCGGCGCCGTGTCGCCCCACCCCAGCCGGCCGCGTGCGCCCGCCCGGGCAATCCGTGCCCAGGTCCCGGCGGCCAAAAGAGACAAAGGCGGCGGGGCCAGCCACCTGCGAGCGGAGGGAGTTTCTTCGATGACCGAGCAGCCTCCGACCGCGGCGGTGGACCGCCCTGTTGTCGGCTCGTACCCGACCTACGCCGGTGCCCAGCGCGCGGTCGACTTCCTGTCCGACAGCAAGTACCCGGTGGAGCGCGCCGCGATCATCGGCAGCGACCTGCGCATGGTTGAGACGGTCCTTGGCCGTCTCACCCGCGGCCGGGCCACCCTGGCCGGCGCAGGCAGCGGCGCCTGGTTCGGGCTGCTGATCGGGCTGCTGCTTTCGCTGTTCGCCGCCGGCAGCCACCACGTCCTGGTGCTGATCGCGAGCGGGCTCCTGTACGGCGCGGCGTTCGGCGCGGTCTTCGGTTTCGCCGGCCATTCGCTCGGCGGTGGCCACCGCGACTTCGCCTCCCGCAGCCAGATCGTGGCCGCCCGCTACGACGTGGTCGCCGACGCGGAGGTCGCCGAGGAGGCCAAGAACCTGCTCATCAAACTCGGCTGGCGCGAGGACTAACCCAGGACTAACCGCCGTGCTGCGGCCGGGCAGCGGCGGGGAACAAACAGGGCAGGGTCCTCCGGCATCGAACAGCCGTGCGCCATGTCGGTGTCCGTGCGGAGGCGTGCTCGCCTGGGTGAACAGTCCGCAGCTCGGCGGGTCTGTGACTGGGAACCCTCTGCGTATCACCCAGACTCGGCTCGTGCTGGTCAAGCGGCGGCTGTGTCCCTGACGCCACGAAAGGCGATCGTCATGCGCAAGGATTCGTCCGCCCGGAGGGCAAACGTACGGCAGCAGACAGGTTCCCTCGTCCCCGCCCGGCGTCTTGCCGGGCTCGCCGGCGTGGCGGTTGCTCTGCTCTTCCTCACGCTGCCCGGCGTCGCCCCGGGCGGACATGGAGGAGAGCGATCAGGCGCCGGTGCTGGTCGAGCAGGCCATCGCCCTGATCGCGAACGACGCCGGCCAGGCACGCGTGGCCGAACGGATCGAAGACGCCCTGGAAGCGCCGCGCAAGGAGAGTGCCGACCTGGGCCTGGTGAGCCGGGCCCTTGAAGCAGTTGAGCGTCCGGGCCAGGACGAGGCCACCCTTGGGGAGGCCCGCGCACTACTTTTGAAGTCGCTGGGCGGCAAGCTGCCCTCCGCGCCGCAGCCCGGGCGGTTCGCGACGGGCACCGAGACCGGGACGAGCGTGGTGCTGGATGAGTTCCGGCCCGCACGGGGCATCGCTGATGCCGGGGACGCGGCCCTTCTCGCGCTGGCCCTGGTCGCGGTCGCGCTCGGGCTATGGCTGTCGGTACGGCTGCGCCCCCCTCACAGCATCCGGGAACTCGAGCGCCGCTCCACCAAGAAGGAGGGCGGACAACGATGACCGCCGACCCGACCCCACCAGACCCCGCGAACCCGGCGGGGACGGCCCACCGCGGCCGGTTCCATCGCGCCGTCGACGCGATCGACGAACGTATGGGCATCAAGGCACTGACGTATCCGGTGCCCGAGCACGCCAACAACCTGGCCTGGAGCCTGGGCGGCATCACCGCCGTGGCGTTCGTGATCCTGCTGGCCACCGGGATCTACATCGCGCAGTTCTACTCTCCGATCCCGGAGGACGCGAACCAGTCGGTGCGTGACCTGGTGACCGACGTGTGGCTTGGCGGTTTCGCCCGGGCCTTGCACTACTGGGCGGCGCAGGCCATGTTCGTCACGGCGCTGCTGCACCTGCTGCGGGTGTTCTTCCACGCCTCCTACAAGAAGCCGCGCGAGGGCAACTGGATCGTCGGCGCCGCGATGTTCCTCCTCACCTTCCTCGCCGTGTTCACCGGCACCGTCCTGAAGTGGGACCAGGAAGGATACGAGGCCCTGATCCACAACCTGGACGTGGCCGAACTGCTCGGCGGGGCAGGCATCTGGTTCACCGAGGAGCTGACCGACCGGGTGCCCATCCTGCTGCGTCTCTACAGCGCACACGCGGTGATCATCCCCGGTCTGGTCCTGCTGCTGTTCGTGTGGCACGCGCTCCTGGTCAAGCGGCACAAGATCTCCTCCCATCCCGAGATCGAGCTGCCCGAGGTCGAGTCACCTGAGCCGTTCACCGCACACCTGAAGCGGGTCGCCGCGTTCGGGCTGGTACTGCTGGGCCTGCTGTCGGTCCTCGGCGTGCTGGTGCCTCCCGTGGTCGGCCCGACCCCGGTCGACGGGATCGAAGTCACCCGCCCGCTGTGGATGTTCTGGTGGTTCTTCCCGATGGAGCAATGGTTCGGCGTCGCCTCCATCGCCTACGTCATCGCGGGCGTCTTCGGACTGATCTTCCTCGTGCCGTTCCTCGACCGCGGTCCCAAGCGGCACTGGCGCGAACGCAAACTCGCCCTCGCCGCCGCCCTCGTGCTGCTGCTCGCGCTCGCCGCGATCACGATCCAGGTCTGGATCGCCAACCCCAAGGGCCACTGATGACCGCCGCAGCCCTGCGACGTGCGCGACGCTGGTTCTGGGCGCTCACCACCACCGCAGTCCTCGCAGCAGGCGTGCTGTATCAGGGGCTCCGCTCGGCCCCCGGCCCCGGCACCGGGCCGCTCGTACTCGCCAGCGCCTTGCTGCTGGCCGCGTCCGCCGTCCAGGCGGCGCGGATCCTGGCCGTGCTCGCCGGCCCGCCCCGCCTCCCGAAAGGGCGGCGCACAGCAGGCTCCCAGCCGACGGACACGAACGCGGAAGGGAGGGATGACCATGCCTGGCTCCGCAGATGAACACGGCCACCATGCGCATCCCCCGGCCCGCCCGCGCAAGGAGCGCAGCACCGCCGTACTGGACGTACGCGGCCTGGTGTGGGCGTCGCAGCAGAGCACGGTCTCCGCCGTGCTGGGGCGGCGCCCCGGTGTGCTGGACGTCGAGGTCAACCCGGTCGCGCAGTCGGCCACGGTCGTCTTCGACCCGCGCCGTACCTCGCTGGCCGAGCTGCGCGGCTGGGTGACCGAATGCGGCTACCACTGCGCCGGCCAGTCCGTGCCCGCCCATGTCTGTGACCCGATGGCCGAACCCGACCCGCCCGCCGACAAGCTGCCCGGCGGGCACACCGGGCACGAGCACGCCCACGGCGCGGGCGCTGCCGCCGTACTGCACGAGCCCCCAGCACACGCGGAACACGCCAAGGCCCCGGCCGCGCCGGAGGGGATGCCCACGCCGCACGAGGCCATGGGTCACGGCGGGCACGGCGAGATGTCGATGGCGGCCATGGTCGCCGACATGCGCAACCGCTTCCTGGTGGCGCTGCTGTTCTCCATCCCGATCGTGGTCTGGTCCCCGATCGGCGAGGACGTCTTCGGCTGGCACGTCCCCGTACCGTTCGGGCTCCGTCAGGATGTGTGGGCGCTGCTGCTGAGCCTGCCGGTGATCTTCTACTCGTGCTCGATCTTCTTCGACGGCGCCGTACGCGCCCTGCGTGCCCGGACCCTGGACATGATGGTGCTGGTCGCGGTCGCCGTCGGCTCCGGCTGGCTGTACTCCTTGATCGTCACCCTCACCGGCGGCGGCGACGTCTTCTACGAAGCCGCCACCGTCCTGGCCTCCTTCGTCCTGCTCGGCCACTGGTTCGAGATGCGCGCCCGCGGCGGCGCCAACGACGCGATCCGTACCCTGCTCGACCTCGCCCCGCCCAAGGCACTCGTCGTGCGCGACGGCGAGTCGGTAGAGGTGCCCACCGCCGAGGTCGTGGCCGGCGACCTGCTGTTGGTCCGCCCCGGAGCCAAGATCGCTGTCGACGGAACCGTGGAGGAGGGCGAGAGCGACGTCGACGAGTCGATGGTCACCGGCGAGAGCCTGCCGGTCCACAAAGCCCCCGGCTCGCAGGTCGTCGGCGCGACCATCAACGCCAACGGCACACTCCGCGTACGCGCCACCAAGGTCGGCGCCGACACGGCGCTGGCCCAGATCGTCAAACTCGTCCAGGAAGCCCAGAACTCCAAGGCCCCCGGCCAGCGGCTCGCGGACCGGGCGGCGCTCTGGCTGGTCTTCGTCGCCCTGCTCGGCGGAGCCGCGACGCTGGCCGTCTGGCTGCTGGCCACCGACCGCTCGCTGGGCACCGCGATGCTGTTCGCGATCACCGTCGTGGTCATCACCTGCCCGGACGCCCTGGGCCTGGCGACCCCCACCGCGATCATGGTGGGCACCGGCCTCGGCGCGAAGCGCGGCGTGCTGTTCAAGAACGCCATCGCCCTGGAGGCATCCGCCGGCATCCGCACCGTCGTCATGGACAAGACCGGCACCCTGACCAAGGGCGAACCGGAAGTCACCGACGTGATCACCGCCCCGGGAACCGACGAGGCCGATCTGCTGCGGCTGGTCGCGGCGGTCGAGCGCGAGTCCGAGCACCCGCTGGCCGAAGCTGTCGTCCGCCACGCCCAGGCACGCTCCGTTCAGGCTGCCAGCGCCCGGCACTTCGAGAACGTCCCCGGTCACGGCGCGACCGCCGTCGTCGACGGCCACCGCGTCGCGGTCGGCAACCGACGCCTGGCCGAACGCGAAGGCGTCTACCTCGGCCCACTGGCTGCCCGACGCGAGGAACTGGCCGCCACCGGCCGCACCGTCGTCATCGCCTCCATCGACGGCCGGGCGGCGGGCCTGATCGGCATCGCCGACGCACCCAGGGAAACCTCAGCCGCCGCAGTGGCCGAACTGCACGCCCTCGGCGTCGAAGTCGTCATGCTCACCGGCGACAACCAGGCAACCGCCCAACGGATCGCCGAGCGCCTCGGCATCGACACCGTCATCGCCGAAGTCCTCCCCGGCGACAAGGCCGCCAAGATCGCCGAACTCCAGCGCGGCGGGCGCAAGATCGCCATGGTCGGCGACGGCGTCAACGACGCCCCGGCACTTGCCCAGGCCGACCTCGGCATCGCCATCGGCGCCGGCACCGACGTCGCCATCGAGACGGCCGACCTCGTCCTGATGCGCTCCGACCCCCTCGACGTGCCCACCGCCCTGCGCATCGGCCGGGGCACCCTGCGCAAGATGCGTCAGAACCTCGGCTGGGCCATCGGCTACAACGCCATCGCGCTGCCGATCGCCGCCGGCGTCTTCGAGCCCGCCTTCGGCCTGGTGCTCCGCCCGGAGATCGCCGCGCTGTCCATGTCCGGCTCCAGCATCATCGTCGCCGTCAACGCCCTCGCCCTCAAACGCCTCCGTCTGCCACGCGCAGCAGCATCCCCCTCCCAACCACCGCCAGGCACCCCCGCGATCCCCGGCACCGGCGAAGGCCATGCCGGCGGCCACCCCGGCGTCTGACCTCGGCTTGCCCACGGACTCACCACACCGCACCAAGGAGAAGGACATGGCGGAAGCAACGACCGACCCGGTCTGCGGCATGACGGTCGAGGACTCGCCCACCACACCCCGCATCACCTACCAGGGGCGCACCTACCTGTTCTGCGGCACCGCCTGCAAAGACCGCTTCACCACCGACCCTGATCAGTACACGGAACAAGAACGATGAGGGGCCCGGCCTCCACGCAGGTGACGCCTCAGCGGGTCGATGCGATGCCGGTGCCGTCCCGGTGAAAGAGGACGTGACCACCGGCGCCCGAGGCGGCCCACCCGAGGCTGCACGAGGGGGCCCCAGCCAATGGCTCCTCCTCGGGACCGTCGCTCTCGCCTGGTTCCTGGTGCTGCTCGACGACACCGCGGTCGCCATCGCTCTGCCCTCACTCGGACGTGACCTCGGCCTCGGCCTGGCAGGGCTGGAATGGGTCGTCAACATCTACACGCTCGCCTTCGCCGTACTCACACTGTGGGGCGGCATGCTCGCCGACCGGCACGGCGCAAGGCCGGTCTTCCTCACCGGGCTGGCCATCTTCGTGGGCCTCTCCCTCGGGGCCGCCCTGTCTCCGGCCGGCAGCGTCCTGATCGGCATGCGTGCCGGTCAAGGGGCCGGGGCGGCACTGATGGGACCGGCCGCCCTCGCCCTGTTGTGCACGTCCTTCACAGGACCGCGCCGCGCGGTGGCCCTGGGCGTATGGTCCGGGGTCGGCGCCACCGCACTGGCCATCGGCCCCCTGCTCGGTGCGATCCTCACTGATGCCTTCGGCTGGCGCTCGATCTTCTTCCTCAACGTTCCGCTCGGCGTCCTCATGCTGATCGCCACCCGCGCGGTGCTGCCGCGAACCCAACCCGCCGGTCACCCGGGGCGGATGGACATCGCCGGAGGCATCGCCTCGGGACTCGGCCTGTCGGCCTTGGTCTTCGGCCTCACCCAGGCCAACACCTACGGATGGGGATCTGCCACGCTGTGGAGCGTGATGGGCCTCGCCGTGGCCGGCTTCACCGTCTTCACCCTGATCGAACGACGCGTCACCACACCGCTGTTGGACCGGACCCTGCTGCGGCTGCCCAACTTCGTGGCCGCCAATGTCCTGGGCCTGACCAGCCTCGCCGTCATGTGCAGCCTATTCTTCTTCCTCTCCCTCTACCTCCAGTTCGCCACCGGGTTCTCGCCCGTGCAGGCTGGGGTGGCACTGCTGCCGTTGAGCCTCCTCGTCGCCGTGGTGGCGCCGGTCGCCGGCTGGCTGGTCTCGCGAGCGGGCGCCCGCATCCTGATCGGCGCGGGAATGACATTGACGGCGGCCGGGCTCTTCGCACTGGCCGGAATCACCCCTGGATGGGGAACGCGGCAGCTGCTGCCCGGACTTGTGATCGCCGGCGTCGGAATCGGGCTGGCCACCACGCCGATCACCACGGCAGCGATGGGCGCAGTGCCGGCGGAGCGTACGGGCATCGCCGGCGGCACCCTGAACGCCTCCAGGATGATCGGACTGTCGCTGGGGATCGCGATCATGGGCGCCATCGTCGCGGCCCAGTGGCCGGGCGACCTGGCCGACTCCGGTGTCGACCCTCAGGCGTTCACCGAAGGCATCGCCACTGGATTCCAGGTCAACGCCGCGATCGCGCTCGCAGCCGCCCTCCTGGCGTTCACGGCCATCCGCACCCCGCATCAGTAGCCACCGCAGGACTCCCCGCCCGGCAAAGCCCCGCAGCCGCGCGTGGCCTGAACCCATCGCGCCCAGGAACCCTCCGACAAACGCGGCTCGCGGCCGGGCGCTGGCACGGCTGGTCACGGTGGAGGCGCCGGACATGCCGCCGTACCGCCGCCCGGGCTCGTCGTATCCAAAGATCCCCGCCGCGGCCCGGGAGCCCGTCACACGGGCACAGGCTCGCGGGACGGCCAGGCCCGTCAGCACTGGCCGTGGTGACCCGCTCGTGCCGGCGCTGGGCTGGGGATCCGCACTGCCAAGCCGCTGCGCTGTGCGCTATCAGGTGTGCAGGCAGCTGTTGGGGCCGTCGTGCCCGTCAGCGTGGTCGTCGTTGAACCAGTAGTCCCCGGCAGCCAGATAGCGGAACGCATGCACTTGGTTACCGGGCAGCGCGAGGGTGACGGCGCGCGTGCCGTTCTTGCGTGCGCTGAGGGGGTGGGCACCGGGTCGCCAGTTGTTGAAATCGCCGACCACGCTGACCGGTCCGGGCGGGTCGTCGACGGGCAGGACGAAGGTGATTTCGGTGCGGTCCTTGCGCTGCCTTCGCTCCAGCATGGGTGGGTTCCTTCCAACGGTCCAGGGGGTGTTCGTATGCCGCCCATCCTGAAGCGCGAACCCGCCACCTGCCCGCCGACGCGGCCGCCGTCCCGCCAAGTGGCCGCTACCCGGACGGACCACCGTCACTGATGCTCACTTCGCACGCCAACCTTGGTGACGCCTTCTCCACGGTCCAGCCCTCGCGCACTCGATACGGTGGCGAGTCCACCTCCCAGAGAGGCCCAACACAATGCCGGACACTCTCGATTCGCCCCCAACGCAGCGCGCAGCTGGTCATGCGCACCAACCTCGACCGTCGCCCGAACGGGTGATTCTCCCGTCCGGCGTACTCAGGGCTCCGCTGTCTCAGACTTCAGCAAAGCAGACCCGAAGTGGTGCCACCATCAGTCGATGTCCAGCCCAGGGAATGTGGCTTTGTGAATGTCTCATGAGACATCTGCATCGCGGAGAATTCGATTCGGCAACTCGGCAACTCGGCAACTCGGCAACTCGGCACGGGGAAAGGTCCGAACGATGTTCAAGCTTCCGGCCAAGCGCACCGCTTCCCTCGCCCTCGCGGCCACCGCCGCGGCGGCCGCACTCTCCCTCGCCCTCGTCACCGGCGCCTCCGCGACCGCCGACGCCGGCGCGCCGCAGGACGGCCGGGCGGCCGCCGACGCCGCCCCGTCCGTGTCCGGCAGCCCGGAGGGCGCGTTCACCCGGATCGCCGACTTCTACGGCGCGTACATCGACGCGGTGTACGACGACGACGGCACACGGGCGGACCGGCTGCGGGCCGCCTACCTCTCCGTACCGCTCCAGCGCGAGCTGAGGACGTGGGAGGACGCCCATCACGCGAACGGCGTGCTGCGCGCCCAGAACGTGCCGCTGCAGTGGAAGGTCGCCTCCACCGGCAGCGGCATGGGCAAGACCAATGCCACCGTGACCCTGACCTGGGGCGGCGGAGACACGACCCGGATCCTCGTCCAGGCCGATCTGAAGACCCGGAAGATCGTCTCCATCGAGGGCTGACCCCGGGCCACAGGCCACGCGGCCACGGGCCGGACACACGGGTGGGGGCCACCGTCGGCGGCCCCCACCCGTGAACGCGTGGCGGTTACGCCCCGCTCGCGTCCAGCATGTCCTCGCGCTCGACGATCTTCACGCGCTCGCGGCCCTGGGGCTCGCCCAGCGCCTTCTCGGCCGCGTCGAGGCGGTACCAGCCCTCCCACGTCGTGAAGCGGACGTTCCGCTCGGCCAGGAAGGCCTCGACGGCCTCCGGCGCGGGCGTGGCGGGCGTCTGCAGGCGGCCGCCCGCGTGGTCGTCCAGGAGGTTCGCGACCGTCTCGTTCGCATCGCCCTTGGTGTGGCCGATGAGGCCGATCGGTCCGCGCCGGATCCAGCCGGTGACGTACGTCGACTGCAGGTGCTCGCCGGCTTCGATCACTCGGCCGCCCTCGTCCGGGACCGTACCGCTGTCGATGTCCCACGGCAGCTTGGGCAGTTCGTCGGAGAGGTAGCCCACGGCGCGGTAGACGGACTGGACGTCCCAGTCGGTGAACCGGCCGGTGCCCTTGACGTTGCCCGTGCCGTCGAGCTCGGTGCGCTCGGTGCGCAGGCCGACGACCTTGCCGTCCTCGCCGAGGATCTCGGCGGGCGACTCGAAGAAGTGCAGGAACAGCTTGTGCGGGCGCTCGCCGATGTCGCGGATGGCCCAGTTCTCCAGGGTCTTGGCGACCATGTCCGCCTGCTTGTTGGAGCGGCGGGTGGCGATCGAGCCCTCGTCGTAGTCGATGTCCTCGGGGTTGACGATGACCTCGATGTTGGGCGAGTGGTCGAGCTCGCGCAGCTCCATCGGGCTGAACTTGGCCTGTGCCGGGCCGCGGCGGCCGAAGACGTGCACCTCGAGCGCCTTGTTGGCCTTGAGGCCGTCGTGGACGTTCGCCGGGATCTCGGTCGGCAGCAGCTCGTCGGCGGTCTTCGCCAGGATGCGCGCGACGTCGAGGGCGACGTTGCCGACGCCGAGTACGGCGACCTTCTCGGCCTCCAGCGGCCAGGTGCGCGGGACGTCGGGGTGGCCGTCGTACCAGGAGACGAAGTCGGCGGCGCCGTAGGAGCCGTCGAGTTCGACGCCCGGTATGGCGAGCGCGCGGTCGGCGGTCGCGCCGGTGGAGAAGATCACCGCGTCGTAGAACGAGTGGAGCTCGTCGAGGCCGATGTCGTTCGGGTAGTCCACGTTGCCGAACAGGCGGACCTGCGGCTTGTCGAGCACCTGGTGGAGGGCGGTGATGATGCCCTTGATCCGCGGGTGGTCGGGGGCGACGCCGTACCGGATCAGGCCGAAGGGGGCGGGCATCCGCTCGAACAGGTCGATGGAGACACCCGGCTCGGCGGCCGCCTCGGACTTCAGCAGCGCATCGGCGGCGTAGATTCCGGCGGGGCCGGCACCGACGATTGCTACCCGCAGGGGGCGAGGCATGACAGGTTCCCTTCGACCGACAAAAGACTGGATCAAGAGAACCCTAAGCTAAGGGGACCCTAACCCGGCACCCACCCCCCGCTTATGACCCTATAAACAAAACTTATGACCTTCCCAAGACATCCTTGGGGTTGCCCGTCACACTGGGCTCAGGGGCAGCCGGAGTCATCGGAGTCATCAGGGAGACCCGGCGGGGAGACCAGGAGGTACGCCCATGGATCCGGTCGCGGCGCTGGAGCGGATCGCCTTCCTGCTGGAGCGCGGGCAGGCTCCCGCCTACCGGGTCCAGGCCTTCCGGACGGCGGCTGCCGCGCTCACCCGTATGGGCGAGCGCGAGGTGCGTCAACGCGTCGGGGCCGGAACCCTCGAAGCGGTCAAGGGCATCGGGCCGAAGACCGCCCAGGTGGTGCGGGAGGCTGTCGGCGGGGCGATCCCCGCGTACCTGCAAAACCTCGAGGACGAGGTCGCCGCGCACCCCGAAGGCCCCCCGGCGAGCCCTGCCGCCGTCGCGCTGCGCGCGGCCCTGCGCGGGGACTGCCATCTGCACTCCGAGTGGTCCGACGGCGGCAGCCCGATCGAGGCCATGGGGCGGGCGGCGGGCGAGCTGGGCCACGAGTGGGCCGTACTCACCGACCACTCGCCGAGCCTGACCGTCGCCCGGGGGCTCTCCCCGGAGCGGCTGCGCGAGCAGCTCGAGGTGGTGGCGGAGCTGAACGAGGAGTGGGCGCCGTTCCGGCTGCTCACCGGTATCGAGTGCGACATCCTGCTCGACGGCTCCCTGGACCAGGAGCCGGAACTGCTGGACCGGCTGGACGTCGTGGTCGGGTCCGTCCACTCGAAGCTGCGGATGGAGCCGCCCGCCATGACACGGCGGCTGCTGGCGGCCGTGCGCAACCCCCTGATGGACGTCCTGGGTCACTGCACGGGACGGCTGGTGACGGGCCGGACCCGCCCCGAGTCGCAGTTCGACGCCGAGGCGGTCTTCGCCGCCTGCGCGGAGTCCGGGACCGCCGTGGAGATCAACAGCCGGCCCGAGCGGCTGGACCCGCCGCGCCGGCTGCTGCGGCTGGCCGTGGAGGCCGGCACCCTGTTCGCGATCGACACGGACGCGCACGCCCCGGGCCAGCTGGACTGGCAGCTGCTCGGCTGCGAACGGGCCGCGGAGTGCGGGGTGCCGGCCGAGCGCGTCGTGAACACCTGGCCGCGGGAGCAGCTGCTGGAGTGGACCCGGACCCGGCGGCCGCCCACCGCCGCGGCCGCCGCCTGAGCGCGGGCCGGCCAGTCGGGGGCCGGGTCAGCGGAGCCCGGTCAGGGCGGCTCCGCGCACCAGCAGCAGGACCACATCGGCCCCGGCGACCGCCATCGTGGCCAGGAACGGGATCCGGCTCCGCCCGGGCCGCCGCCCGGCCCCGAGGAGCGCCGCCCCGGCCGTCACCGCGAGCAGCCCCCAGCCGTACGGGGGCACCCGCCCCGGCGGTCCGGCGACGAGGGCCACGGCCGAGCCGAGGACCAGGAGCCCCCCGACGGTCGCCGACCGCCGTGCGCCGAGCCGGTGCGGCAGGCCCACCACGCCCGTGGCCAGGTCGTCGTCGATGTCGGGCAGCACGTTGGCGAAATGCGCGCCCGCGCCCAGCAGGGCCGCCGCGGCCGTCAGCCACCACGGCGGCCAGGGCGTACCGGGCAGCCCGAGGGTGACGAAGGCGGGGAGCAGCCCGAAGGCGAGGGCGTACGGGAGCCAGGAGGCGGCGGTGCCCTTCAGTCGCAGGTTGTACGCCCAGGCGGCGGCCACCCCGCACAGGTGCGCGCAGCCGGCGAGCCCACCGGTGGCCAGCGACAGCGGGACGCAGAGCAGCAGGGCCGTGAGCGCCGCGGCCGTCACCGCGGCGGGCCGAACCGCGCCGGAGACCAGGGGCTTGGCGCGGCGGCCCGTCGCGAGGTCCCGGCCGAGGTCCACCCGGTCGTTGCTCCAGCCGACGGACAGCTGGCCCGCGGCCACCGCGGCCACGGTGAGCGTCGCCCCGGGGAGGCTGCGCCCCACGGCCGCGGCGAGGGCCGCGGCGAAGAGCGTCACGGCGGCGGCGGGCACCGGGTGGCAGGCCCTGAGCAGGCCGGACACGGCGGGCGGTGACGGGCCGACGGCGGGCGCGGGCCGTGCGGTCTCCGGGTTTGCGGCGGCCGGGTTTGCGGCGGCCGGGTTTGCGGCGGCCGGGTTTCCGTCTGCGGCTCGGGCGGGGGGCACGCGATCACACTAGGCCGCGCCGCGCCCGGTATACGGGATTCCTCACGAAATGTCAGTTATTGCCTATGTTGAATCAATGACGCGTGTCCTGGCAGTGAGCAGTGTGTTCCCGCCCCACCGCTATCGCCAGTCCGAGATCGCCACGGCGCTCGCCCGCTTCCTGCCTCCGGGGGCGGACACCGCCCTGCTCCACCGGCTCCACGCCTCGGCGGGCGTCGATTCCCGCCATCTCGCGCTCCCGCTGGAGCGCTACGGTCCGTCGAACGACTTCGGCGGTACGAACGCCGTGTTCGTGGAGACGGCCGAGGAGCTCGGCGTCCGCGCCGTCGAAGCCGTCCTGACACCGGCCCACCTGACGGCGCGCGAGGTCGACCTCGTGATGTCGACCACGGTGACCGGGCTCGCGACGCCCTCCCTCGAGGCCCGCCTCGCCACCCGTACCGGTCTGCGCCCCGATGTGAGGCGGCTGCCCCTCTTCGGCCTCGGCTGCGCGGCGGGCGCGGCGGGGCTCGGCCACCTCCACGACCATCTGACGGGCCACCCGGACCACGCGGCCCTGCTGCTGTCCACCGAGCTCTGCTCGCTCACCCTGCAGCCCTCGGACACCTCGATGGCGAATCTGGTGGCCGGCGCCCTCTTCGGCGACGGGGCCGGAGCCCTCCTCGCGGTGGGCCGCGGCCATCCGCTGCACGGCACGAGGCCGGGGCCCTCGGTGGTGGCCTCGCGCAGCCGCCTGTACCCCGGCACCGAGGGGCTCCTCGGCTGGGACATCGGCCACTGGGGTTTCCGGATGGTGCTGGGCCGTGAAGTGCCCGCCCTGGTCAGGCTGCACGTGGCCGAGGAGATCGAGACCTTCCTCGCCGGGCACGACCTCAAGCCGCCGGACGTCGACGCGTGGATCGTCCACCCCGGCGGGCCGAAGGTCCTCGACGTGCTGGCGGATGCGCTGGCGCTGCCGGACTCCGCCTTCGCGGCGAGCAGACGCTCGCTGGCGGAAGCGGGCAACCTCTCCTCGGCCTCGGTCCTGCACATCCTGAACACGATCCAGGCGGCCGGACCACCGGCACCGGGCTCGGTCGGGCTGATGATCGCCTTCGGACCGGGCTTCGCCTCCGAACTCGTCCTACTGCGCTGGTGACCCCATGTCGATGAACCCGATGGATCCGATGAACCCGATCGACCTGTACCTGCTGCTCGTGGGCCTCGTCGCGGCCGAGCGGCTCGCCGAACTCGCCACGTCCCGCCGCAACACGCGCTGGAGCCTGTCCCGTGGCGCCACCGAATACGGCCGCGGCCACTATCCCGCCATGGTCGCCCTGCACACCGCGCTGCTGCTGGGCTGTGTGGTGGAACCGCTCGTCGCCGACCGACCGTTCCTGCCCGCACTGGGCTGGCCCGCGCTCGCCCTCGCGCTGGCGGCCCAGGGCCTGCGCTGGTGGTGCGTCGTCACCCTCGGCCCGCGCTGGAACACCCGGGTGCTGGTGGTCCCGGGGCTGCCGCCGGTGGCGGCGGGGCCGTACCGGCTGCTGCGCCACCCGAACTACGTCGCGGTCGTCGTGGAGGGCGCGGCGCTGCCGCTGGTGCACACCGCCTGGATGACGGCGGCCGGCTTCACCCTGCTCAACCTCCTGCTGCTGGGCGTACGCATCCGCTGCGAGGAGGACGCACTGGCCCATGCCGCGCCGGTCTACCGCAGTGCCGCACCGGCGGAGGACAGGGCCCGGTGATCGACCTGCTGGTCGCGGGCGGCGGCCCGGCCGGGCTGGCCACGGCCATCCACGGGGCGCTGGCCGGGATGGAGGTCGTGGTCCTGGAGCCGCGCCCCACCCCGATCGACAAGGCCTGCGGCGAGGGCCTGATGCCGGGTGCCGTGCGCGGGCTCCAGGAGCTCGGCGTCTGCGTGCCCGGCCGGCCGTTCCGCGGCATCCGCTACCTGGACGGGGTGAGCGGCCTGCACGCGGAGGGGCTGTTCCGGACCGGGCCGGGGCTCGGCGCCCGCCGGACCGTCCTCCAGGCGGCGCTGGCCGAACGCGCCGGCCGGCTCGGCGTCCGGGTGCTCGCGCGGCGCGTCGGCGAAGTCCGCCAGGACGACGACCGCGTCGGCGCGGCCGGTCTGACGGCCCGCCACCTCGTGGCGGCGGACGGCCTGCACTCCCCCGTCCGGCGCGGCCTGGGCCTGGCGGCGCCGCCCGCCCCCGGCCGGCCGGCCCGCTACGGGCTGCGCCGCCACTACGCCGTGGAGCCCTGGAGCGACCTGGTCGAGGTCCACTGGTCGGCGCACTGCGAGGCGTACGTGACCCCGCTGGGGCCCGACCGGGTCGGCGTGGCGGTCCTCACCACCGAGCGCGCCCCCTTCGACGTACAGCTGGCCCGGTTCCCGCTGCTGTGCTCGCGGCTGGCCGGGTGCGCCGGTTCGGCGGTGCGCGGTGCCGGGCCGCTGCGCCAGCAGGCCCGGGTACGGGTCGCGGGACGCGTGCTGTTCGTCGGGGACGCCGCGGGGTACGTGGACGCGCTGACCGGCGAGGGGCTCACCCTGGCCGTGACCGCCGCGGGCGAACTCGTCCGGTGCGTGCGGGAGGGCCGCCCGCAGGCGTACGAACGGGCCTGGCGGGAGCTGTCGCGCAGCTACCGCACGCTCACCGCGTCCCTGCTCTGGGCACGCCGGCAGCCCCGGCTCGCGGGGCGCATCGTCCCGTTGGCTGCCCGGCTGCCCCGGGTGTTCACGCACGGGGTCAACCTGCTCGCGTAGACGGCGGTACGCATGCCGCGGGGACGGGACCGGCACGTACCGCCGGTCCCGCCCCCGTGGCGCGGTCAGCCGCCGGCGCCCGCCCGGGCCTGCGGCGACCGGTTCACGGGCGCCGGGCCGGCCGGGACGGCGGCGGCCGCGGCGCAGAGCACCGCCGTCACGCCCGCCCAGGCCGGGGGGGGCGCTCACCGCGCCCTCCAGCGGGTCGCACCCCGCGACTGCGCCCACCACGTACCGGCTCGGCACTCGTCGCGGTCGCTGCGCCGGTGGTGCCGGGGAGGTCGCCGGGGTCATGGTCCTGCGTCGCCGCGAGCCTGACGGGGTCGTTCGTGGGAAGCGCGCGCTTGGTCACATTCAGCGGCACCCCGCTCCGCTGCGCCATTCGGCGCGGGCAAACGGGGGAGCCGCCCGCCGGCGGTCACCCGGAGGTGACGGTCGAGATGCGCCCGCGCGGCGCTGCTGGTTCGCTGAATCCGGCCTCCTTACCCCCCACACCCGAGGAGTGATCATGAGCGCAGGCGAATCCCACGGCCGGTCCCGGCAGTTGCGCGAGAAGGCGCAGGAGCTGAGCAAGGCGGCCGAACGCTCCACCGATCCGGAAGAGCGCCGAAGGCTGCAGGAGAAAGCCCGCAGGCTCCGGGACCAGAGCGAGCAGGAGGGCAAGATCGACGACCGGGGCATGGATCCCATGTAGCCCCGCGTCGGCTTCACACATCGGCCGGTGGCCACGGGGCACCGGCCGATGCCTACGTCACGTCAGGTCAGGTCAGGTCACGTCGGCGGTTTCGCGGATACGTCTGGGGACGGTGCATGAAGGCTACGGAGGTACTGGCCGACGCGTACGGGCGCATCCGGGAGGTGGTGCACGACGCGGTCGAGGGGCTCTCGGCCGAGGAGTTGAACGCGCGGATCGACCCGAAGGCGAACTCGATCACCTGGCTGGTGTGGCATCTGACCCGGGTGCAGGACGACCACCTGGCGGACGCGTCGGGTCTGGAGCAGGTCTGGACGGCGCAGGACTGGTTCACCCGGTTCGCCCTGCCGCTGCCGGTCGCGGCCACCGGCTTCGGGCACACCGCCCAGCAGGTCGGGAAGGTCGTGGTCGAGTCGGGCGAACTGCTGCTCGGGTACTTCGACGCCGTCCACGAGCAGAGCACCGGGTTCATCCGCGGACTCGCCGCCGCCGATCTGAACCGGGTGGTCGACGAGCGCTGGGACCCGCCGGTCACCCTGGGGGTACGGCTGGTCAGCGTCGTCGCCGACGACCTCCAGCACGCCGGCCAGGCGGCCTACGTACGGGGCGCGCTACAGCGGCGATAGCAGCCGGCACCGAACGCTCCGGCACCGCAGCTGCGTTGACCGGGTTGCCCGCCGGCTCCGCGGAAAGCATGGCAGTGGCGAAAGGCGGTCGACCGTGTCCCGTGCCCGCTTCCCACGACGCTGGAGCGCCGTGTGGTGCGCGGCGTGGTACCCCGTGTGGTGCGCCCTCCTGCTGCTCGCCGCCGGAGCCGGACCGGCGTCCGCCGCGGCGGGCGCGCCTGCCACGGACCGGCCCGTGGTGGACACCGACCGGGGGTCGGTGCGCGGCCGGGCGCACTGCGCGTACAGCACCTTCGAGGGGATCCCGTTCGCGGCGCCGCCGACCGGCCCGCCGCGCTGGCGGCTTCCGCAGCCCGCGGCGCGCTGGACGGGCGTACGCGACGCCGGGGCTCCGGGGGCGGGCTGCGTGCAGCTGCCGCCGGTGGGCCCGGCGGGCCGAGCGGCTCCGAGGACTGCCTCCACCTCAATGTCACCGCGCCGAGCGCATCGCCCTCGGGCGGGCAGCGGCGGCCCGTCATGGTCTGGTTCCACGGCGGCGGCTTCGTCAACGGGGCCGGTGACCTGTACCGGCCGGAGCGGCTACTGGACGGGGTTCGCCCGCACGGGCACTGCGCCTGCGTGGCCGCGGTTCGGCTCCGCCGGATCCGTGCTGTCCTTCGCACCGGGGGCGGACGGGATCCACACGGTGGACGGGCCCGCGGAACACCACTGCGCGTTCTGGGACGCGCAGTGGCCCTGAGCTCCTCTCACCAGGGCATGCTGGTGACCACGTACCCGTCCGGTGTCCGGACGGACACCGTGCCCTTGTCCCCGTAGACCTGCTGCCGCCACGACACGAACATCTGCGCCACCCGGCGGCCGTCCTCCCCGACGCCCTTGCCGACGGAGCGGGTCGTGAAGGTGACGAGCGCCTCGCCGGCATCCCGCCCCTTGCGGACCCGGGCCTCCTCGACGGCCTGCTCGGGCAGGAAGTGGTCGGTGTCGGTGCGGCGCTGGGCGTAGTAGGCGTTGAAGTCCCAGGTCATGTCGAACCACCCCGCACCACCGCAGGGGCCCGCGCCATCGGTGACGTCCCCGCCGGTGGGTGGATCGGGGAGCCCGGTGTCCTGATCGGTGGGCGGACCGGCGTACCCACCGGTGTCCTGATCGGTGGGCGGACCGGCATACCCGCCCGTCTCCTGATCGGTGGGCGGACCGGCGTAGCCGCCCGTCTCCTGATCCGTCGGCGGACCGGCGTAGCCGCCGCCTTCCTCCTCCGTCGGCGGGTCCGGCAGGCCGATGCCGCCGCCCGTCGTCCGGTCGAGGCCGCACGTCTCCTTCACCGGTGCGGGCCGCGCGGCGGCCTCCCCGGCATGCCGCGTGCCGCAGGCCGCCAGCACGGCGCACAGGAGCCCCGCCACCGCCGCTCTCCCGGCCACGGACACAGCTGTCGTCGTCATGGTCGTCCCCCCTTGCCCGGGGAGAGGGGATCTCACCGCCCGCGGTTCCACGTCCGGGGGCGGCTATCGTGCCGCCATGACCGGCCCCGGGCAGCGCCCCCTCCTCTTCCTCGACATCGACGGACCACTCATCCCGTTCGGGGCCACGCCCCACGACCTGCCGGACGGATATCCGACGTACGGGACGCGGTCCGACGCGAATCCCCTGCTGGCCAGGCTCGATCCCGCCCTCGGACCCCGCCTCCTCGCGCTGCCGGGCGAACTGGTGTGGGCGACGACCTGGATGGCCGACGCGAACACCTGGGTCGCACCGCGGATCGGACTGCCGCAACTGCCCGTGGTGGCCTGGCCGGACCCGTCCGAGGAGGAGGAACGGGAGCGGACCCACTGGAAGACCCGCGCCCTCGTCGACCGCGCCGCCGGCCGGCCGTTCGCCTGGGTCGACGACGAGATCACCGACGCCGACCGGACCTGGGTCGCGGCGCACCACCCGGGCCCGGCCCTGCTCCACCGCGTGGACCCCCGCTTCGGCCTCCGGCCCGCGGACTTCGCGGCGCTCGACGCATGGCTGCGCGGGCCCCGACCGCAGCACAACCGTCCCCCGGAGGTCGTGGAATGAAGCCGATCCCTGCCCCGCCCGCGCAGTTCGCCTGGCACGACACGGGCACCCGTGTCTTCCGCTGGGCGGCCCGTACGGAAGGACGCTGGTGGGTCCTTCGGCTCAACGACTTTCCCGAGCATCCCCTCTGCACGTCGTTCATCGATGCGCGGGTCATGGGCGACATCGACGACGCCCCGGACGCCTGGCGGTTGTGGCCCGGCACCGGCGCCGCACTCCCGGCTCTCTCCGCGTCGGAACGCGCCGAGGTACTCGACCTCATGACCGGCCTCGGTCCCTACGGAGCCGAGGCCGGCACCCCGTGCACGGGCGACTGGTGCACCTGCGACATCCTCACCGACGCGTACGCGGCCCGGCGCAGCACCCAGTGCCGTGACCGGAAGGGTTCACCGGCCCGCACACCCTTCCGGCCACGGCACTAGGGGGTGTCCGGCGGATCAGGGCCGGATAGCCCAGGTCGTCTGGTGCCGTGGATTGCAAGGCGGAGGAGGGAGTCAACGCGGAGCGTTGGCGACCGACGACAACGCGGCAAGGCGCGGTGCCAGACGGCCCGGGCCCGGCCATGATCCGCCGGACACCCCCTAGGCCGTCGAGTCCTGCTTCCAGTCCTGGACGAGGAGCCCGAGCAGCACCTCGTCCAGGAACTCGCCCATCACCCAGGCCGAGGAGCGCAGCACGCCCTCGCGGACGAAGCCGTCGCGCTCGGCGGAGCGCAGCATCGCGGCGTTGTCCGACAGCGTCTCGATCTGCAGCCGCTGCAGGCCGCGCGAGTTGACCACGTCGTCGTAGAGCCCCTTGGCATGCAAGCTTCCTGTCCGACCGGTCCGGCCGGCCGCAAACCGATGGGACATGTCAGCGGCCGGTCAGAGTGACGGCGCCTGGGACCAGGACGCGGCCACCAGGGAGCGTTCCGCCGCGGCCAAGTGGGTGGATGCGGCCAGCCAGGCCCAGGCGTAGGCGTCGGGTGAGGGGTCAGTCAGGCGGCCGAAGGGGTCGCGGGGGCGGCGGTCCGCCTCGGCGGCGAGGGCCGTGGCGAGCTCCGCCGCCGCGGTGAAGCCGGCCCGGCGCAGCGGGCCGTACGAGGTGGGGGGCTCGGCGGTGCGGGCCGCCTCGGCGACGGCGCGCCGGCCGCCCGCGACCCCGCTTTCGAGCAGTCGGCGTACCCGCCACAGCGGCGAGTCGGCCAGCAGGTCCGGACCCTCGACCGCGGCGGGGGCCGGCTCCGCGGCGGCGGCGGTGCGGGGCGGGAAGTGGCTGCCCTGGAGCAGGTCGTAGCCGAGGTCGGCGCGGCCCAGCCATTCCTCGGGCAGGCGCAGGGTGTACTCCGCCCCGGGGACGGGCCCGACGGCGAGCGGGCGCAGGGTGGCCGCGCGGTCCAGGTCGGGGCGGCCCAGGACGCGGAGCACCAGCCCCGGATGGGCCGCGATGCGGCGCAGGTTGGCCGTGTGCGGCAGTTCCGGGTGGGGGTGGGCGGCGCGCAGCCGCAGCAGGGGCGCGTCCGCTCGTACCTCGCGGACCAGGAGGTCCTCGCCGGCCGGGCCCACGACCGTGACCTCGCAGCCGAGGAGCGCGGGCCCGGCCCCGTCCGGGTCGGTGTCCCGGTCGGCGAGCCGGGCAGCCACGGCCTCGGCGGCCGGTCGGGCGAAGAGCGCGGCGGCCGGCTCCTCGGTCCACGGGACTCCGCGCAGCGGGGTCGCCTGGACCCCGCGTCCGGCGCCGAGGCGGCCGTCGGCGGAGACGGTGGCCCCGGCGATACGGAGTCCCCCGCGCGCGAGGCCCGCGTGGTCGAGGGCGGCGCCGCCGAGGGCCACGGAGGCGGAGCCGGCGCCGCGCGCGCGGGCCAGGCCGCCGGGGCGGACGTCGGAGACCGAGTAGCGGGAGCCGTCGGGGGCGAGCAGGTGGGTGACCACTCCCCCGTACCCGGTGGCCGAGAGGACCGGCTCCCGGCACAGGCCGTACACCCGCAGGCTGCCGCCCGGCTGGTAGGCGCGGCGTACCGTGCCGGTGAGCGCCGGGCCGGCCGTGCCGGAGGCCAGCAGTCCGGCGGTGTGGAGGAGTTCGCGGAAGGCTCCCGTGAGGTCGGCGAGCCGGTGGGCGCCGCTGCGCTCCCGGGCGGCCCGCAGGCCCCGTACGACCCGCAGGGTGGCGGCCTCCGCCCGGGGCAGCCCGGCGAGACGCGCGGTGTGGGCCGCCCGCAGCAGCTCGGCCTGGACCACTGCGCCGCCGGCCGTGACGCCGGCCGCGAGGGCCTCGGCGACCGCCTGCCAGAGCGCGGCGGCCGCGCTGAGCTGGGCGGCGGTGAGGGCTTCCGGGACGGCCTCGGTCGGGCCCGCAGGGGTGGCGGGCGCAGACTCCGGCGCCGAGCCCGGGCCTGGTGGACCGGGCGCAGACCCGGGCGCGGAATCCGGCCCGGACGCGGACGCGGGCCCCGGCCGGGACCCCGACGTGGACGCGAGACCCGGCACGGACGCGGTCGCGAGATCCGGCTCGGGCTCGGGCCCCGGCTCCGGCAGGTGCGCCGCGTCGGCGAGCGGCGCCGCGCCGAGCACCGCGGCCCGGTGCAGGCAGCGCGGCGCCAGCAGGCAGGTGCAGAGGGCCTGTTCGGCCGCGGTGACCGCGCCCGCCGGGCCCGGCCGGAGGGTGACCAGGGCGTCCTCACCGAAGCGGACGGTGACGCTCCCGTCGTCTGCCCGGGCGGCGCCCGCGGCGCAGCCCTCGATGGCTGCGTCGAGCTTCTTGCGCAGCCGGGCGGTGAGGTTCTCGACGGCCTCGGCGAGGACCTCGGGGGCGACGGGCGGAAGGAGGTCGGTACTCAACGGGATTCTCCACGGAGGCGGTCGCCCACCCAGCGGGCGAGGGCGAGCGGGCTGAGGGCGGCCACCGGCATGCCGGCCGCGACGAGCTGCCGGGCGACGGGGACCGAGTACCGGGGCGCGCCGGCGTCGTCGAGCGCGGCGCAGCCCAGCAGATGGGCTCCGGATGCGGCCAGCGCGCGGACCTCTCCGAGGAGTCCGCCGATCGGCGCGCCCTCCTCGAAGTCGCTGACCACGACGACGAGGGTGCGGCTCGGCACGGTGATCAGGGAGCGTGCGTGGGCCAGGCCCGCCGCGATGTGCGTACCGCCGC
The DNA here is from genome assembly GCF_040655295.1 of Streptomyces sp. NPDC050448. NCBI lineage: Bacteria > Bacillati > Actinomycetota > Actinomycetes > Kitasatosporales > Streptomycetaceae > Streptomyces > Streptomyces sp. NPDC050448. The sequence continues at coordinate 110,883 of NZ_JBFAJR010000006.1, forward strand.
CGACGCGGACCTCGAGCAGCAGCGAGAGCGGGTCCTCGACCCGGTCGGTGAGGTCCACGACCTGGGTGGAGAAGGCCAGGAAGTGGGTGGACAGGGTCGGCACACCGCCGAGGACGGCGGCCGTGAGGGCCGACCAGATGACCGAGGCCTCCATGGAACCGGAGACGTCGACCACGAGGATCAGCCGCCAGTCCGCCTCGCGGCTCGCCCGGGTGCTGAACACGGGCCGTTCCGGGACGACCACCACCCGGCCGTCGTCGAGGCGGCGGGTGCGCGCGAGGTTGGCCCGCAGGGTCCGGGCCAGGTCGAGCCTGCCGCCGGGGCGGCGCGTGGGGCGGGGGGTGGCGAGGCCGGAGAGCGCGGGGCGCAACCGGGTGGCGAGCTCCTTGGCGAGCTCGTCGACCAGCCGCCTGACCAGGGGGCGCAGGTGGGCGAGTTGGGCCTCCGGCATGCCGCCGGCCAGCGACAGCACGGAGCTGAGCAGTTCCACGGAGGGGCGGACGGCCGACGGGTCGAGCTGGCTCAGCACGTCGGCGCGGCCCGCGTCGGCGGCGTCGGCGAGCACCTCCTCCCGTACGTCGGCGCCGAAGAGCGATTCGAGCTCCTGCGACCATTCGCGGGCCGTGGGGAACGAGGGCTCCTGCCCGCCGCCGTTGCCCCGGCCGCCTTCGAGGTCGCCGGCGCCTTCGCCGCGGCCGGAGCCGTACAGCTCGTCGAGGGCCTGGGCGTAGCGGCGGGCGCCGGCGGGGAGCCGGTCGCGCTGGCGGCCGAGCAGCAGGCGCCAGCGGTCGGCGGGCGCCAGCCGGTGTTCCCCGGCGAGGGGCGCCGGTACGGGTGGTACGGGAACGTCCGGCTCGGGGCCGGGCTCCGGAGCCGGGGTGTCCCGGGCCGGCAGCGGAAGGGCCCCCAGCGCGGCGGCCCCGGCGGCGTCCGCCGCGGCCCAGAGAGCGAGCAGGGCGGGCGGGGCGTCGAGGGACAGGTCGATGTGGTCGCCGAGCCGCTCGGTGACGGTGTCCAGCAGCCGGTCGCGGGCGGCCGGGGCGAGTACGTCGAAGCCGCCGCGCAGGGCGGGGAGCCGGTCCAGGAACTCCTGGTCGGCGAGGCCGTCGATCCGGTCGAGGACCGGGGTGAGGGCGGCCGCTGAGGACTGGAGCAGCGGTCCGGCGGCGGCCAGGACGCCGCCGAGACGGCGGGTGAGGGAGCGCCTGCCGTCGGGGGTGCCGGCGCCGTCGATCCATCCGGCGGCCCGGTCGCCGAGACCGGTGGCCGGGTCGAGATCGAGGAGGACCCGTACGGCCAGTGCCGCGCCCTGCATCAACGGGGATGCGGTGGCGGTCAGTTCCGTCAGGGCGGTGTCCATCCGCATGCCCAGGTGCAGGGTGGCGGCCCGGTCGGCGAGCGCCACGAGGGCGCGCGCGTCGGCGTGGTCCTCGCTGCCCGCGAGACCGGGCAGGGACCGTACGGCGGCTTCGAGCAGCCGGCCGGTGAGCGCGGCCGCGGCGGTGCGGGAGCCGTCGGAGGTACCGGGGAAATGCCCGCGCGAGATTCCCTCCAAGAGGTCGAGCGACTCGAGGAGTTCCGGCAGGGTCGCAGTCTGCGGAAGGGTTTCTGCCGTCTCGTCCAGCCGTACGCCGACCAGCTCGGGCAGGTCGCAGCGCGCGGCGGCGGCCAGGCCGCTGAGGACCTGGGCCGGGGTCGGACCGCCGTCGGCGGCGGCCCGGCGGGCGATGTCGCGCAGGGTCCCGGCGGCGGCCTGGGCGGCGGTGACGCCGCGGACGCCGGCCAGGTCGAGGCGGGCCGGGACGGAAGGCGTCCAGGTCAGCCGCCACTTGGTGCCGAGGGCGGTGCCGTCGCCGGTGGCGGCCACGGCGAGGGGCTCCCCGTAGGCGGCCCCGCAGACGGCCAGCCGCTGGAGCAGGACCTCGCGGCGCCGGTCGAGCGGGGACCGGAGCGGGTCGAGGCGGACCTCGCGGGAGGTGGGGTCCTCGGGCCCCGGCAGCCGCAGCTCCGCCAGCTCGGCCTCGACGGAGGGGCCGAGTCCGGAGCGCGGGGCGTGCGGGGTGGTCCGGCCGCGGCCGGTGCCGACGAGCACGGCCTCGAGTGCCCGGGCCAACGCCCGGCCCCGGCCCAGCGGTTCGCCCTGGCCGAGCACGGTGGTGACGGCCTCGAGGAGTTCGCCCCGGCCGGGTGCGGGGAGCCCGCGCAGGACGGCCAGGTCACAGGCGAGCCGCAGCGTCTCGGCGGCCTCGCCGGTCCCGGCGGTGTGCCCGGCGCGGCGCAGCTCCCGGCAGATGCCGGTGACGGCGACGGAGGCGGCGTCACGCACCCGCAGGGGGTCGCCGCCGGCCTGGAGAACAGCCTGCTGCCAGAGCGGATCCCGGATGCCGGCGGGGTAGCCGGAGCGGGAGTCGAGCAGATCGAAGGAGTAGGGCACGAAGGAGGTCACGGCGCCGGCGGGGAGCTCCGTGGCGCAGGGGTGGCCCTCCGGGCCCGTTGCGGCACCGAGGAGGGCCGGGGCGTGGAAGGCGCCGATGAGGGCGGCGACCTTCCGGCCCCCGGAGCCGGCGGCGTTGATGACGCCGCGCATGTGGGCCTCGCGGGCCAGGTCGGTAGCGAGGACGGGGCCGTCCTCGCGCAGGGCCCAGCCGACGCCGAGGGCGGCCCGCCGGACGGCTTCCGGGGCGCAGCCGGGGGCCAGTACCTCCACGGCCCGGTCCCACAGGTCGTCGCCGTCGCGTCCGGTACCGGACGCGGTCAGCGCATCCGCGAAGGACCGGCGGCCCGGGGCGGATACCGCCGCCGCGGACGAAGCCCGGCCCGGTGCCGGATCCGCGGGCACCGAATCGACAGCACGGACCGGGGTCGCACCCGGGGCGGATGCCGTCGCCGCGGACGAAGCCCCGCCGGGTGTCCGGTCCGCGGGTACCGGGGCCGGGGCCGAGTTCCCGGACGGGGGCTGGGCCGGAGACGGCGACGTCCAGCCGGGGTCGGTCAGCGGGAGGTCGCAGCAGCGCACCTCAGCGCCGCGCGCACGCGCCCAGCGGATCGCGGCCAGCTCCGGGGAGAAGTCCGCGAACGGGTAGAACGCCAGCCCGCCGTCCGGGCCCGGGCCCGCCAGGGCGACCGGGGCCACGGTCTCCGGGTCCGCCAAGTGCTCCAGCCACGGCTGGAAGTCGGCCGGCAGCTCGACGCACACCACCTCCGCCTCCGAGGCGTCCAGCAGCGCCGGTACCACCGCCGCCAGCGCGGGGCTGTGGTGGCGTACACCCAGCAGGTACGGCGCGCGGGACGCGGCGAGCGCGTCCACGGCGATCCGCGGATCGGAGCCCGCGGACAGGGACGCGGCGGTCCCCGGGTCAGCCGGCGCCGACACGGCCACACCGCTGCGCAGGCCGACCGCGATGCCCGGCTCCTGCGGCAGACCGGCCTGCACCGCCGGCGCGTCCGCATCCGGCCGCCCGCCGCCGGCAGGAGCCGCCTCCCTGTGCAGGCCGGCAGCCGGCGCCGTCCCCGCAGCCGGATCTGCAGGCACGGCCGTCCCCGCCTCCGGGTCGGCGGACACGGCCCGACGCCGATCGGCCGCGACCGCGAGCCCCGTACACGGACCGGCGGGCACGGCCCCCTCCGCGCTCGGGTCGGCGGACACGGCCCGACGCCGATCGGCCGCGACCGCGAGCCCCGTACACGGACCGGCGGGCACGGCCCCATCGGCAGCCGGGTCGCGCGGCTTCGGCGGGGTCATCGGAGGTTCCCGCGGAGGTCCCACAGACGGCGCCACATCGCCGAGCCGTCTTCCGCGCGGCGGCGGACCGGGCCGTCCCAGTAGCCGAGCAGGCGGCCGTGGTCGGCCGGGTCGTCCTTGCGGACCACGCCGAGCAGGTGTCCCGGCAGCAGGTCCAGTACGTCGCCGCCCGGCAGGTACGCCGCGGCGACGCCCAGCGAGGCCGCCACCTGGACCGCCTCGGCGGTGGACATGACCGTACCGGGCCGTTCCACGTCCCAGCCCTCCGCCGAGCGCCCGGAGCGCAGGTCGCGGAATACCGTGACCAGCGCGTCCAGGACCGCGTCGTCCACTCCGAACGCCGCGCCCGCCCGCTGCACCGCGGCCACCGCCTGGCGGCGGATCAGCGTGGCTTCGGCGTCCGCGTCCGCGATCGGTGCGACCGTCTCGAAGTTGAAGCGCCGCTTGAGGGCGGCGGACATCTCGGAGACTCCGCGGTCCCGCAGGTTCGCGGTGGCGATGACCGTGAACCCGGGGGCCGCGGAGACCACCGCGTCCTCGGTGGCGGTCAGTTCGGGCACGCTGACCCGCCGGTCGGACAGGATCGACACCAGCGCGTCCTGCACCTCGGGCAGGCAGCGGGTGATCTCCTCGACGCGTACCACCCGTCCGGTCCGCATGGCGCAGAGCACCGGGGAGTCGACGAGCGCCTGGGAGGTGGGGCCCTGGGCGAGCAGCAGGGCGTAGTTCCAGCCGTAGCGGAAGGCGTCTTCCGTGGTGCCGGCGGTGCCCTGCACGGTGAGGGCGCTGGTGCCGCAGACGGCGGCGGCCAGCAGCTCGGAGAGCATCGACTTCGCGGTGCCGGGCTCGCCGGTGAGCAGCAGGCCGCGTTCGCCGGCGAGGGTGACGACACAGCGTTCGACCAGGGCGCGTTCGCCGACGAACTTCGGGGCGATGGCCAGCTTGGCCGGGAGCCCGGCGCGGCGGCGTCCCGGCAGGGCCAGCTCCACGCCCTCGCTGCCGCACACGAAGGTGACGACGGCGCGCGGGGTGAGCGCCCAGCCGGGCGGGCGGGGGCCGGTGTCCTGGGCGGCGAGGAAGGCGAGTTCGGCGGCGTACCGCTCCTCGGCGGGCAGGGCTTGCCGGGGGGCGGCCGGAACGGGTGTTTCGGTCACGGTCATGAGGTGTCGTGTCCTTCGGGGATCTGCGAAGCCAGTGGATGTGTACGGGGACCGGCCGGCCGGCGCGGCGCACCCTCGAACGGGTGCGCCGCGCCGGTCCCGGCTCAGCGGCCGGCGGTCGGCGGTCAGCGGTCGGCCGCCGGCGGTCGGTCGTCAGCGGCGGCGCGAGCGGGTGCGCTTGACCTTCAGTGCCTCGAAGCGCGGCACGTCGCCCCCGCGGACCCGCTGCCAGGCCCGCCGGTAGAGGTCCGCGGCCGGCTCGTCCGGCACCAGCACGCCCAGCACCGGCCTCCCGCCGGGCGCCAGCCCGTACATCGGGAGCTTCCACAGCTCCACCGGCAGCACCGGCGAGGACATCTCCGCCCAGCCGCCCGGCAGGAACAGCGAGCGCCCGGCGCGGGTCCGGGAGGCCGTCACCACCAGCTCGGTGGCGGCCAGTTCGGCGCGGGCGGCCTTCAGCCGGGCCGGCTTCCAGCCCGTCCAGCGCGCCACGTTGCGGTCGGTGGGATCGGGCATGGCGAGCAGCACCAGGTAGACGGTGGCCGCGTCCGCGCCCAGGCCGTGGGTCTCGCAGACCTCCGCCACCAGCTCGGGCACCGAGCGGCTCGGGTCCTGCGGCCACCACGTGCCGTGCTCGTCGACGGCGCCGGCCGCCGGGGCGCCCGGATCCGCGAGCAGCTCGGCGAAGCGCGGGTCGTGGACGGCCCGCAGCGCCGTCTCCACCGGGGACGGCTGCTGGTCGTCGCCGCGCAGCGCCGGCAGGTACGGGTCGGAGCCGGTGGAGTCGAGCAGGGCCGGGCGCAGCGCCGGCTTGGGCTGGTCGTCCTGGGTGGCCATGACCACCGCGCCGTACCGCTCGTATCCCTCGCCCGTCTCGGTCGGCGTGCCCGCCGCCTTCCGGAATCCGGGGAGGTTGGTGTAGTGCCCGATGCTGAGCAGCAGTTCGGGCGCGGCGAGCCGCTGCCGTACAGCCGTGAGCGCGGGCGGCAGGGCGGTCCGCAGGGGGTCGCCTGCGGGCAGCCGGTGGGCCAGCCAGGCCGTCAGGGCCAGGGCGCCGGTCAGGACGGTCGAGGTGAAGGGCTCGGTGGCCGGTTCACGGGGCTCGACGTGGTCTCCCTTCACCTCCCAGGCGACGTCGACGCCGAGCGGCCGCGACGCCGCCGGGTCGAGGACCGCGGCCAGGGCCTGGTACGCGGTCCAGCCGGTGTTCACCGCGCGGGTGGCCTCGGCGAGCAGCCACTCGGGCACGGGCGTACGGCGGCCCACGCGACGGTTCCACTCCTGTGCGGCGGCGGCCACGTCCGGGCCCTCGGTCCACAGCAGGGCCGGGTCGGCGGGCAGCAGCGCGCCGACGACCGCGCGCCGCACCTCGAGGTCGAGGCCGTTGAGCTCGGTCCGGGCGTTCTTCGCGTCGGCCGCCTTGACGCCCAGGGCGGTGCGCAGTTCGGCGGGCAGGAAGTGGTGCTGGTAGCTGTCGATGTTCGGCAGGCCGGCCAGCAGCAGTCGTGCCAGCGTTCCGGACACGCCGGTCAGGCGGGCGAACTCCTCGGCGGCTTCGGGGAGGAACGGCGCCGGGCCGCGGTCGGCGGCCTCGGCCAGGAAGGCTGTCAGCCAGCCGGCGCCGCGCTCCCGGTCGCCGAGCGGGGCCTCGCCGCGCATGGTGTAGGGGCCGGGCACGGCGAAGCGGCCGGCGGGGTCGTACAGCAGCGCCCCGAACTCGTGGCCGTCGGGCACGGATGCGCTGTGCTCGGTGAGACCGAGGACGGCTCCGCCGCCGAGCGGGAGCAGGCTGCGGTGCGAGGTGTCCCGCCCGATGCCGTCCGGGGTGCGCAGATGGCGCTGGTCGAGGTGGACCAGGACCCGGCGCCAGTGGTCGGCGGAGCCCTCGGCGGAAGCCAGCCCGAGCGCGTCCAGCCGGCCGAGCAGGGCGCACAGGGCGGTGCGCTGTGCGTCGGTGGTCCCGACGGCGACGGCGCGGTACGCGACGGCAGCCGGCTGGTCGAGCAGCGGCGTGAACGGGAGGCCGGAGTAGGGCACTGCGGGCACGTCGAAGTGGAGCCGGCCGGGAACCTCCGCGGCGCCGGTGTCGGCGGCGGCCCGGGCCAGTCCGCCCAGGTAGCGGTGGGTGGCGTCGGTCTGGGCGCCCCAGCGGTAGTAGCCGCTGCCGATCAGCCCGCGCAGTCCGTCGGCGATCAGTTCGTCGGCGGGGCCTTCCGGCGCATCGTCGGCCACGGCACCCGTGTCGGGGTCGATCCGGGCGGCGACCCCGTCGAGCGCCTCCTGCTGGGTGAGGGCGAAGCGCAGCACCTCGACGATGCCCCCGATCAGCTTCGGGGCGGTGACCTTCGGCAGCGCGGCGCGCACCACGTCGGGCAGGTCGGTGGCCGCCTCGGCCGCGGCGGCCGCCTTGAGCAGGGCGCCGATCGTGTCCCGGTCGGCCGTGCGCAGGGCGGCCGAGCCCTCGGGGTCGCGCGGGCGCAGGGCGTACCAGAAGGGCAGCGGCGGGAGTTCGACGCTGCCGGTGGCGAAGGCCGCGGTGCGGTAGTCGCCGCGCGACTGGGCGGTGACCACGCCGTCCGGGTCGCTGATGCTCAGCTCGCGCCAGCGGTGCGTCAGTGCGCGCGGCCGCTCGTCGCCGGGGAAGGTGAGCGCCGCGACGGGCATCTCGGTGCCCTCGGGCACGCTGACGGTGCGGCCGCCGGTGTCGGAGGCCTGCCAGCCCTGGCCGGGGACGCGTACGGCACGCCAGCCGAGCAGGCCGTCCACGGGTGCGCCGAGGACCGAGCCCTCGACGGTCGGCGCGGGCCGCAGCCAGCAGGACTGGGCGGGCACGGTGCCGTTGCCGGGGTGCGCGCGCAGTGCGTCGGCGAGGAAGCCGGGCTGCGAGAGCCGGCCGAAGGTTCCGCTGACGGGGTCGTATTCGCGCCAGCCGCCCTCGTTCTCCTGGTCGCGGCGCTGCCACACCCAGTACGAGGACCCGTCGCAGAGCAGGCTCCGCTCGCTCGGCAGCCTGGTGTCTCCCGCGTGCAGGACGCCGCCGCCGGTGGTGCGGCCGCCGCCGGGCAGGGGCAGGCTGATGTCGTCGGAGCGCAGGTTCCAGTGGTTGCCCGCGAAGTCCAGGGTGAAGACGGTGCCGGGCGCGGTGTGCCAGTAGCCCTCGACGCCCCCGCCGCCCCAGTGGGCGGACCAGAAGACGAGCAGTTCGCCGTCGACGTAGTGGAATCCGTACCGGTGTGCATTGCTGCTCGGCGCCCGCAGGTCGTGGGTGAGCACGGTGGAGTCGGCGTCGATGACGCGCACCTGGGTGGAGTTGGCGACGATCAGGTGGGGCCAGGCCTCGACGACGGTCAGCCCGTGACCGTGACCGTGCTGGGCGGCGGGCGTCAGCTCGGCGACCGCGGTCTCCCAGGCGGGCCAGGAGAGTTCCTCGAAGAGGCCGGCGCGCAGGGTGCGGGCGAGGGTCTCGCCGAGGTCGGCGGCGGCCGCGGCGGCCACCTCCTCGCGGGCGAGTTCGAGGGCCTCGGCGGGCAGCCAGGTCAGCCGGCGGATGGCGTCGGGCAGGCCGGGCAGGCCGGCGGCGGTGGAGGCGCCGGCCACGTCGTGCATCCACTCGGTGAGCATCGGGCGGCCGCCGGGCGAGGCGGCGAGCAGGCGTACGAGGTCCACCGCGGAGCTGTCACCGCCGAGGCCGTACGCGGCGCGCCGGAAGGCGGGCCGGAAGCGCTGGTCGGCCGCGATGGCGAGCAGGTCCCGCCGCTGGTCGGAGCGCGCCCAGTCGGCGAGGTTCAGCTGGTCGTGGCGCCGCCGGGACGCGGGGTCGGGCTCGGGGTCGGTGACCGGGATGTCCAGGGAGAGCAGCAGGTCCAGCAGGTCGGCGTCCTCGACGCCCACCTTCAGGCCTGCTTCGCGGCCGGGCCGTGCGAGTTCGGCGCGCAGCCGGTCGGCCGCGCGGGCGACGAGGTCGAGCAGGGCGGGCAGCGTGGGGCGCGAGCCCCAGCCGCTGTGGCGGGCGGCGTGGAAGCGCTCGAGCCAGCCGGCGGCGCCGTCGGAGCAGCGCTGCTCGGCGGGCAGGTCGTCGCGGACCAGCCCGGCGGTGGCGCCGGATTCCTCGAGGAGGTCCAGCCACAGGGCGGAGAGCTCGCCGTCGCCGCCGGGCGGCATCAGAGCGAGCAGGGTGCCCCGTACGGCCGGCACCCGGCGGGCCAGTGCGACGAGGGCGGCGCGGTGGGCCTTCCACCAGCCGTACGCGGCGCGCAGCGTGGCGGGCAGCGGGAGCAGCTCGGCGAGGTACTCCTGCTCGGCCTCGGTGCCGGTCAGGCCGGCGGCCCGGGCGAGGCGGCGCAACTCGGTCGCGGCCTGCGCGGAGGGCGGCAGGCCGCCCGCGGTGCGGCGTACGCACAGGCGGCGGAAGCGCTCGTGGGCCTCGGCGGGACTGACGCGGGCGGACAGCTCCTTGGCGTAGCCGGTGAGCACCTTCACCGGGAGGGCGCCGACCAGGGCGAATTCGAGGAAGACGCCGTCGAGTCGGTCCTCGTCGACGGCGAGGCCGTGCTGGGCTTCGCTGGTGCGGGCACGGCCGAACAGCTGGGCGGCGTACGTGGTGTTCTCGACGGCGAGGAAGATGCGGGCGGCCTGCTCGTAGAAGACGGGCAGGAAGTGCGGGACGGCGGCGGCGAGCCGGCCGGCGAGTTCGTGGCAGGCGTCGAGGGCGGCCTTGGGCTTGGTCTTGGCCTGGCGGGCGAGCCGGTCGAGTTCGGGGACCACGGCGAGGGCGTGGTGTCCGTCCTCCGGGTGGTGCACGAGGACCCATTCGGGGAAGCCGAGGGCCTGGCGCTGGCCGAGGCCGACCACGGGCGGCTCGCCCGCGTCGCGTACGAGCCCCAGGAAACCGGCGGCCAGGTCCTCGGCCGGCCCCAGTTCGGCGGCGGACAGCCGGACGACGACGCGGTCGTCGGCGAGGGCGGGGTGGCGGTAGCTGCGCGCGGTCAGGTCGACGGCCGAGGGGCCTGCGCCCTCGGTGCCGTGGGGCAGCACGGCACCGGCCTTGAGCAGCAGTTCGGCCTCGTGCGCGGCAGCGGCGGCCGTCGCGGTGCCGGCTGCCTTCGTGGTGGTGATGGTGGTGCTCATCGCGCGTCCCCGCCCTCTTCGATCTTGCGCCCGGCGTACAGCGCCGCGGCCATCCGCATTCCCTCGGACCAGGCGACGGGTCCGACCTCCGTCAGGCGCACCGCCCGGCCGTTCTCGTCGTGCCAGCTCAGGGCGCCGGTGGTCGTCTCGTCCTCGTAGTAGGGCTCGCCGATCCAGACCGCCGCCTCCGTGCCCCGGCCCGTGTCGCGGACCTTGCAGGTGGCGTAGCCGCCGGAGACCCGGTAGCCGAGGCCCGTCGCCCGGGCGGCCAGGCCGAACCGGTTCGGGAAGACGCCGCCCGCGTAGTCCCGTACCTCGGTGGCGGTGGCCGCGAGCCCCTCCGGCTTCTCCCAGGTCGGCCGGTGGATCTGCTCGACGCGCTGGACGATGCCGAGTTCGGCCGCGAAGTCCCGTACGTCGTCCAGGTCGGGCAGCAGCACCGGGTGCGGCAGGGTCACCGTGCGCGGGGAGAGCCGTACGGTCTCGCCATCGAGGTTGACGACCTTCAGCTCACCGGAGGCGGTGGCGTCCCGCAGGAAGCCCACCTCGTCCGGGTCCTCGCCGACGACGGCCATGTCGCGCAGCGCGTTCTGCCAGGCCTCGTCCGGCCAGACCCGGGCGAGCAGTGCCGTCGGCACGGGCAGCGAGGACACCATCCAGGTGTCCACCTGGGCGATGCAGGCGGCCTCGTGCCGCTCCAGCCATTCGGCGAGCCGGCGCAGCCGGTCCACCTCGGGATGGTCGCGCAGCGCCTTGGGCAGCGTCTTCAACTGCCGTCCCGCCGCACGGCCGGTGGCGGACCGTGCCGCCACCTTCCCTTCCACCAGGGCGATCTCGTACCCCTCGCCCGCCGCCAGCCATGCCATCAGTACGTGCCCCTCCGCCTGCCCGATCCGGATCCGCGCAGCGTCGACCAGGGGGAAAAGACCCCCTGAGCTGCGGTATGCCGGGAGACTAGCGAGGGCCACTGACAACACCCACCGAGGGGGGCCGCCCCGGCGGCCGGGCTCGACGTCGGCGTGGGCGCGGTCGGTTGAATGTCCGGTTCTGGGTAGTCTTTCCGCGACAGGGTGCGGAGCCGGCTCGGGGTGGGGTTCATGGGACGTCAGATACGTGTACGCGGTGCGGTCCTGGCGGCCTCGGTACTGCTGGCGGTGGCCGGGTGCTCGGGAACCGGCACGACGGGCAAGGACGCGAAGCCCTCGGCGCCTGCGGCCCCGGGCGGCAGGTCGCCCTCCGCTCCGGCAGCCGGGGACGCCAAGCCGGCCGCCGGGGACGTACTGCCCGGCCTGGTCGGCGCCCAGGAGGCCCGCACCCGGCTGGCCGCGCTGAAGGTCGCGCCGCCCGGCACCATGGCCGGCTACAGCCGGGCGAAGTTCACGCACTGGGCCGAGCAGGGCGACAAGTGCGACACCCGCGAGGTCGTCCTCAAGCGCGACGGCACGAACGTCACCCAGGACTCCGAGTGCAAGGCGGTGTCCGGCACCTGGAAGAGCCTGTACGACGGGGTGGTGGTCACCGACGCGTCGAAGATGGACATCGACCACGTGGTGCCGCTCGCCGAAGGCTGGCGCTCGGGTGCGGCCGGCTGGGACGCCGCGCAGCGCAAGGCCTTCGCGAACGACCTGACCCACCCTCAGCTGCTGTCGGTGACCGCGGCCACGAACCGGTCGAAGGGCGACCAGAGCCCCGACCTGTGGCAGCCGCCGGACAAGTCGAGCTGGTGCCAGTACGGGCGGGCCTGGACCACCGTGAAATCGACGTACGGCCTGACCGTGACGGAACCGGAGAAGAAGATGCTCGGGGCGATGCTGGACACCTGCGCGGCATGACCGGACTGCAGCAGTGGGACGACCGGGTCGTCGCCGGGCCCGGCGGGGCGATGACCGACGAAGTCGGTGTCATCACGGGTCCGCTGACCGTGCGGACGACGGCGGTGGCGGGCGGCCTCGTCCGGATCGGGATCCAGTACACGGACGCGGAGGAGTGGTACACCCTGACCGGCAGCCCGGTGCCCCACCACGGCGACCCGGCCGCCGTCCACGCCGCCGCGCTCGCCGCGGTCCGCGCGGGCCACGCCGCCGAGGCCCCGGGACCGGCCCCCGCCTGACCCGGTGCGGCCGGCCCGGCCGATGATCAGCATCATGGTCGCCATGACACCGATATCGACACCGACACCGTTCACGGGCATGGACCTCACCGGCTTCACCGAGCGCGAGCAGGGCGTCTGGACCGACGAGCGGGGGCTCGTCCTCTCGGTCCACTTCTTCCCGCTGGTCCCGGACCTGCCGGCGCCGCTGCACGAGACCGACCGGCTCCGGCACGGCCTCGCCCGGTCCGTCGCCCGAGCGGGCGGAGGCCTGATCGAGGCCGTGCCGGGCGAGGTGGACTCCGTCCCGGCCGTCCGGCAGCTGGTGAAGGTCCGTCGGCCGAACGCCGAGCACGGGCTGGTCTTCCTCGGCTCCTGGACGATCCCGAAGGAGAGCTGCAGCACGGTGGTCAAGGTGCAGGCGGGCGAGCGGGGCGCGACCGGGATGCGGGAGGCCTTCATCGGCGCCCGCGTGGGCCACGAGAACTACTTCCGCCCGCACCCGTACGGTCCGGACGTCCAGGGCGGACTGCCGTACCACGTCGCCGACCTCGAGGAGTGGGACGCGGAGTTCCCCGGCCACCCGCTGACACTGGTCCGCGGCGCGCTGCGGCGGATCGTCCCGACGGTGGTGCTGGAGGACCGCTTCAAGGCCCTCCCGCCGTTCGGCCCGCCGGCCGCCCCGCGCCGCCGCTGGTTCCGCCGGCCCTGACCCGGACCCCGGCAGGAGCCGAGGTCGGGGCGGCGGTCAGCTCTCGTATTCCGTCAGGTCGATGCTGTGGACCTGGAGCAGGTGGCCCTGGTCCGGATCCGTCGTGTCGAGGTCCAGCACCATGCCGAGCTTGCGGATCACGTTCTCGGATTCCTCGTGGCCCGACCGGTTCACCGCGATCACCCGGTCGAGGCCGCGGTCCTGGAGGGCGAACTCCAGGGTGGCCTGCGCGGCCTCGGAGGCGTAGCCCTGGCCCCAGTACTGCCGGCCGAGCCGCCAGCTGATCGCCACGAAGTCCTGCACCTCCCGCGGGAACCGCGCCACGGACAGGCCGACCGCCCCGATCAGCTCCCCCGACGCCAGCAGTTCGACGGCGAAGAGGCCGAAGCCCTCCTCGTCCCACTCGTCCTCCCAGCGCTCGATCTCCTCGGCGGTCTGCTCCAGGTCGAGGGTGGAGCCGTCGCCGATCCAGCGCATCACGTCCGGGTCGGCGTTGATCTCCGACAGGGGGACGAGGTCGTCGTCGGTCCAGCGGCGGAGGAGGAGTCGGGGGGTGCGGATCTCGGTCATGCCCCCATCCTGCCGAACACCGCCGACCAGCGGTAATCGGGTCGCCCTCCGGAACCTGACCCCACCTGCCCCGGCCACGCCCCCGCCCCGGGCCGCGGGTCACGGAGTGTGGAAGCGGACCTCCGGCGCCCCGGGGCTCGGGCCGTCGAGCAGCGGCTGCGGCACGCCCTTCAGGTGCTGGTCGAAGAACGCGCCGACGTAGCGCCGGGTCAGGTCGACCGAACGGGCGCCGGGCAGCGGTGACAGCGGGGGCAGCCCCAGCTGGTCGCTCATGGTGGGCCAGTCGGTGAAGGTGAAGTGGTTCGAGTCGTCGAGGGTGATCCAGCGCTTCCAGCCGTCGAGCTGCTTCCAGTTGCGGTCCCAGCTCTCCTCTCCGGTCCCCGTCTGGCCCGGCCGGGAGTCCTTCGCGCCGAGCAGCATGACGGGGCGGCCGCCGAGTCCGCCCGCCGGGACCGGCGAGAACAGCCCGCCGTCCATGTCGATCCCGGCGCGGATCCGCGGGTCGGTAGCCATGGCGGCGACCGTGGCGGAGCCGCCGATGGAGTGCCCGGCCATCGCGATCCGGCTCTGGTCGATGAGGCCGGCGTTGTGCCAGGCCGGATGACGGCCGGTGAGCCGGTCCAGCAGGAAGGACACGTCACGGGCGCGGTTGTCGGCGACCTGCTTGCGGCCCGCCTCGTTGTCGGCCTTCTCACAGGCCAGGCAGGTCAGGATGCGCCCGCCGGGGAAGGCCGTCCCGGAGGTCTCGTACGCGTGGTCCACGGCGGCGACCACATAGCCGCGGGAGGCGAGCTCCTCGGCGAGGGAGGTGAGGGTGGCGCGCGGGACGGTGAATCCGGGCGACAGGACGATCAGCGGGTACCGGCCGGCCACGGGGCGGGCGTCGGACCGGGCGTAGGCCGAGGTGCCGACCAGGCTCTCGACCGCGACGGCCTGGTCCAGCTTCCGGTCGGCCAGCAGCAGCCGGGCCTCCTCCCGGGTGAGCCACGGGCGGACCGGTCCGCCGGTGCCGCGGTGGGCCGGGTAGCGCATGGTCACCATCAGCTCGCGCGGGCCGGACCCCGCCCAGGGGTCGGTCCGGCTGCGGTCCACCAGGTGCAGGGTCTCCTGGCCGACCGCGAACCCACCGGTGGGGCGCGGGAGTTCCGGCAGCACCACGCGGCTGTCCGGGGCCGCGGAGGCGGTCACCGGCTGGGCGGCCGCGGCCGTGCCCGCGGCGCCGAGCGGCAGTGGCAGGAGGAGGGCGAGTAAGGCGATGGATGCGGCGGTTCGGCTTCGGTTCATGCCGTCGAACCTATGCGGGTGCCGATGCTTGATCGTCACCTCGCGGGAGGAGCGGGGCATCCTCCGGACGGAGGGGGGCCGCCTCCCCCTCCGGACGGAGACGGCGTTCTCCCTCCCCCGCGCGTGCCGGGCCCGGCCCGGCCCGGCCCGGCTTCAGGACACGCTGATCGCGTCGAGCTTCGCCCGCAGGTACGTGTGGGAGTCCACGGGGTCGTGCACCACCCGGCCGACCGGCGCCGGGAGGGACTCCACGCGGGTGTGCGGGTCGCATTCGTAGAAGTAGACCAGCGAGATGAGCTCCTCGGCCGGTGCGTCGGCGGGCGGCGGCAGCACCCGGTGGCGGCCCGCGCGCCAGCGGTCCCCGGTCCAGCGGGCCATCAGGTCGCCGATGTTCACGGTGAGCGCGGCCGGGTCGTACGGGGCGTCCTGCCAGCCGTCGGCGTCGGTGTGGATCTGGAGCCCGCCCGAGCCCGGCTGGCGGTCGAGGACCGTGACGGTCCCGAAGTCCGTGTGTGCCCCGATGCGGAACTGGCCGGGCAGCGGCTCGCCGAGCACCTCGGTGCCCGGGTACCAGTTGAGGTTGAACCCCCAGGTGGGGTGCCCGGTGTGGCGGGTGAAGTGGTCCGCGGCGAGGCCGAGTGCGGTGGCGAGGAGCTCCAGCAGTTCGTCGGACAGGGCGCGCATCCGGGCGAGGTACTCGACGACCAGCGGCTGCAGCGCGGGCACCTCGGCCGGCCAGGCGTTCGGGCGGAACCACTCGGCGTCCACGGCCGGGTTCCCGGTGGGCTCGTCCGCCGCGAAGGACCAGGACTCCTTGAGGTCGGGGGGCGAGGCGGCACCCTCCGCGTAGCTGTTGGCCTCGGCGCCCGGGCCGAGCCAGCCGCGGCCGCCGACCGCGACCGCGTACGGCTCCTTCGCCTTCGGCGGCAGCCGGAAGAACTCCTTGGCGGCCTCCCGGATCCGCGCGGGCAGCTCCGGCTCCACGCCGTGCCCGGTGATCAGCAGGAACCCGGCGGCCTGGAGGGCCGCGTCGACGCGGGCGGAGATCCGCTCGCGCGCGCCGGGTTCACCGGACCGCCACGGCCCGAGGTCGATCACGGGGACCCGGGAACGGGCGGAAGCGGAATGCGGGGAACTCGACGGGTTCGCCGGATTGACGGAACTCGGTGGATTCGCGGAACTCGGTGGATTCGCGGAACTCGCCATCGGGACCTGCCTTCCGAGCCGGTGTCGGGCGTCCGCTCCCGAGGCTATCGCCCGGTGCGCCCGCCGGGGCCGAAGGACGCTCAGGCTCCGCCTCCCGGGCGCCGTCAGCCCCGGGGGGCGCGCAGGGTGTAGCGGACGCCGCCGTTCTCGGCGGAGCCCGTCCGCTCGAAGCCCGCCCGGCCGACCACGCCGTGGGAGGGCGCGTTGTCCGCGTCGACCGAGGCGTGCAGCGCGGTCAGGCCGGGCTGCGCGAAGGCCCAGGCGGCCAGGCCGTTCAGCGCGTCGGTGGCGTAGCCGTTGCCGCGGGCCGACGGTACGAGGTCGTAGCCGATCTCCGCATGCCCGTCTGCGTCGGGGGCGGCGTGGAAGCCGATCCCGCCGATGGCGCGCCGGTCCTGCGTACGGACGATGGCGTACGCGCCCCACCCCGGGCGGTGCGTGCCCTCTTCCCGTGCCTTGGCCACCATCCCGGATGCGAACCGGGTGCCTTCGCCGGGGCCGTCCTCGGCCCAGGCGAAACCGCCGGTGCCGCCCGTGTGGAGATCGGCCGCGACCTGCGGGGAGATCTCGCAGAGCACGACGCGGCCCGCGGCGACGGGCTCGGCGTACCAGCGCCAGGCCGTGCGGCGGGGCAGGCCCGGGAGTGCGGCCCGTCCCGTCACCCACAGGAGGGTCGGCCAAGGGGCGGCGGTGTCGCGCGGCGCCTGCGGGAAGAGCCGGTCGAGGACCTGCTCGCAGAGGTCCGCGTCGGGTTCCCAGTCCTGGACGCCGAGACCGCCCAGGATGTCGTGGGTGTGCAGCAGCGTCTCGACGACGCCCATCGCGGCGAAGCCGTCCGCGCCCGCCATGCCGTACGGGTGCCAGGCCCGGTCCCCGGGACGGGCCGCGGCCACGGCGGCGGACAGCAGGCCGCCGGTGGCCTCGATGATCTCGATCAGGCCTGCGGGGGCGGTGCCGGGGTCGGCACTGATCTCGAAGGGGACGTAGCCGCCGGTGGCGCGCCCGGTGAGCTGGGCCGCGTACGCGGTGAAATCGCTTCCCACGTGGACGGCGGTGTCGTAACAGCTCCACTCCAGGCGGGCGGCCGGGGCGGACCAGTCGAGGTGTGACACGCCTCGGAGTGCCTGCGCGGTGAGGAACACGGCTTTGTCTACGGCGTGGGAGCCCATGATCGTCATGGGCCGAACCCTAGGGCGGCCGCCCGCGCACGGGCCAGCGGTTATCCGGCCGCGCGGCCGCCCGTCAGCGGCCGGGGTCCGCAAGCGGTCCGCCGCAGCGTGAGCAGGACCGGGCGCCTCGTTCGGTGGCGAGCCGTCCGCAGTCGGGACAGACCAGGTGGAGCAGGCAGGCCGGCTCTCCGCCCTCGGCAGGGGCGGGGGCAGCCACCGGACCGTGATCCGCCGGTGCCCCCGCATCGTGGGCGTGCTTCGTCATGGCCGTCCTTCCCGTATCCGTATCCCTCCCCCGAGGCGGCCGTCGCACACCTGCCGGATAAGGTCGTGGCCGGTCTGCGTCGGCCGTACCAGGGACAGGCGCGAGGCCGAGGCGGCGGTTGATCACCCTGCTTCGTGCCGCCTCGACCGCATTCGACCTGCCGTCCTGCCCGGAAATCCCATATGAGTACCGCCTTGCAGCCCCCGTCCGCCACCGCCCCTGCCTCCGCGTCGGCCCCCGGTCCCGGCCGGCCCCGGATCACCGCCGGCCGGGCTCCCGCGCGCCCCACGCCGGCAGCCGCCTTCCACAGCATCAGCGCCGTGACATCGGTCCTGCTGGGGCTCGTCGGGATCGGCGCGCTGCTCCACGAGCCGGTGCTCATACCGCCGCTGGCCGCCAGCGCCGCCCTCGTGCACAGCGCCCCCACCCTGCCCCTGGCCCAGCCGCGCGGCGTGGTCGTCGGCCATCTGCTGGGCACCGTCGTCGGCTACGGCGTCCTCGCCGCCGCCGGCAGCAGCGCCTGGGCGGCGGCCGTCGCGGCCGGCGTCACGCTCGCGCTGCTCATGGCCGCCCGTACCCCGCACTCGCCCGCCTGTGCCACCTCCGTCGTGATCGTGCTCCAGAACCCGGCCCCGGCCCGCTTCGTCCCCTTGCTGTTCGGCGCGACGGTGCTGCTCGTCCTGACCGGGTACGCCGCTTCGCGCATCCGGCGCAAGGCACCGAGGTACCCCGCCTACTGGTGGTGACAGGTCCGGTGGTGCGCCGCGCGTCCGGCCGGTGAATGCACGCCGCTGCGGGAGTCTTTGTCCCCGAGGGGCCGGACCGGTCGGCCGCACATCGGGAGAGGTGGAGTGATGACCAGCCTGCGCGACATCCTGGAACCGCACGTGAGCAGCGGATCGCTGCCCGGGGCGGTGGGCCTGGTGGCCCGTGGCGACCGGGTGGAGGTGGAGGCCGTCGGTTCGGCCGACATCGAGGGCACGGCTCCGATGGTCCGGGATTCGATCTTCCGTATCGCCTCGCTCACCAAGCCCGTCACGGCCGCGGCGGTCATGATGCTGGTCGAGGAGGGCCGGTTCGCACTGGACGACCCGGTCGCGCCGTGGCTGCCGGAGCTGGCCTCGCCCGTCGTCGTCCGTACGCCCTCGAGCCCGGTCGGCGACGTGGTGCCCGCGGCCCGCCCGATCACCGTGTCCGACCTGCTCACGTCCCGCGCCGGGTACGGGTTCCCGTCCGACTTCTCGCTGCCCGCGGTCGGCCTGCTGTTCAGCGAGCTGAAGCAGGGACCGCCGCAGCCGCAGCAGATCGCGGCTCCGGACGCGTGGATGAAGGCGCTGTCGCGTGTTCCGCTGCTGTACCAGCCGGGCGAGGCCTGGCTGTACAACACCTGCTCCGACATCCTGGGCGTGCTGGTCGCCCGGGCCTCGAGGCAGTCCCTGCCCGAGTTCCTGGCCGAGCGGATCTTCGAGCCGCTGGGCATGGCGGACACCGGGTTCGCGGTCCCGCCCGCGGACCTGGGCCGGTTCACGGGCTGCTACCGGGCGGGCGACGGCGGCCTCGAGCTGGTCGACGCCCCCCACGGGCAGTGGAGCAGCGTCCCGGCCTTCCCCTCCGGCGCCGGCGGCCTGGTCTCGACCGCCGACGACTGGTACGCCTTCGGCCGGATGATGCTCGCGGAGGGGGCGCTGGACGGGGACCGGGGCCGGCTCCTCTCGGCCGGGTCGGTGCGGCAGATGACCACCGACTGGCTGACCCCGGCCCAGCGCGCCGGCGGCGAACTGTTCCTGGAGGGCCAGGGCTGGGGGTTCGGCGGTTCGGTGGACATCACGGCCCGCGATCCGTGGAACGTGCCGGGGCGGTACGGCTGGGTCGGCGGCACCGGAACCGCGGCCCACATCACCCCGGCCACCGGCACCGTCTCCGTCCTGCTCACCCAGCGGGAGATGATCGGCCCGACCCCGCCCGCCGTGATGCGCGAGTTCTGGACGTACGCGGCCGGGGTCTGAGCCTGCGGGGCGCCGCCTGCTAGGGGGTGTCCGGCGGATCAGGGTCGGTTAGCCCGGGTCGTCTGGTGCCGTGGATTGCAAGGCGGAGGAGGGAGCCACTGCGGTGGGGGCACCTCCCAGCGGTAGCTGGGGGATATTGGCGACCGACGACAACGCGGCAAGGCGCGGTGCCTGGGGGTCCCCCCGGACGGAGTCTGGGGGAGGCCCGGGCCCGGCCATGATCCGCCGGACACCCCCTAGAGGCGGACGCTCCATTCGACCGTGGACTGCAGGCTGCGGGCGATCTTCGGGTCGCGGACCGAGGGCGTGCGGTCCTCGGCCGTGACCGAGAGCTTGTGCGTGCGCAGGTCGAACAGCCACAGCTCGGACACCGCCACCTCGGTCCGGCCCGCGAACCGCTTCAGCTCCCGGCCGTCGAGGTACCAGCGGACGTCGAGCTGTCGGCCGTCCGCGCCGGCCAGCCGGGGTACGGAGACCTTGGCCGTGTTGCGGATCCGCAGGGTGCGGCCGGTCGGGGTGAGCGGAGCGGCCGGCTTCGCGTGCTGGTAGAAGCCGGCGATCATCGCCTCGATGCCGGGCAGGTTGAAGGGTTTGCCGAGCACGCGCATGATCGAGCTGTCGGTGGGCCGGTACAGGCCGGTGACGTAGTAGCCGCCGCCCTCGTACGCGCCGACCGTGCCGCCGTCGGGCGACTGGGCGCCGAGCCAGCGGTACCACTTGGCCCGCTCGGCGGCCATCCGGTCGGCGGGCAGCGTGGAGGTGTTGGATTCGGCGGGCTCGGAGCCCTCGTACTTCTCGTAGCCCGGGGTGCCGGGGTAGAAGTACTCGTCGGCGAGCTTGCCCAGGGAGTGGCCGGTCTCGTGGATGGCGACCTGGCCGGACTTCGCGTTGCCCGCCGAGGCGGTCGATATCCCCGCGTAGCCGAGGGTGGCGCTGGGCTCGTTGTAGCCGGCCCCGCCGTACTTGGCGCTGTTGGCGAGGACGAGGACCAGGTCGGCCTCGGGCGCCTTCGCCACGTACGCGTCCACCTTCGGCTGGTCGATGCAGAGCAGCCGTTCGACGTCCTCGCACCAGAAGTACGCGCCGAGCGCGGTGTCGCGGACGGTGGCGGGCGTGGGATCGCCGGATACGCCGGAGTCGTGGGAGACGGCGTCGACCGTCCAGACGTTGAAGAGGTTCCGGTACGTGGAGTACGGCTCGACGGCGGTGATCTCGGCCCATTTGGCCCGGGCGTCGGCGTGGAACCGGTCCTGCTCGGCGGCGGTGTAGCCGTCGCCGATGACGACGATGTCGAGGCGGTCGGCGGTCGGGCCGTTGTCGACCATCTTGGCGACCTCGCCGTCGGCCGCCCGTTCGGCTTCGGACAGCTGCGGGGTCTTCTTCGCCTGCCCGGCGACCGGGACACGGGCGTGGCCGGATCCGGCGACCGTGCCGTCCTCCGGCCCCGGTATCTCCACCTCGGTCCCGGTCCTCGCCGGTGTCGGTGACGGTATCGGCGCCGGTGGGGCGGCTGCCGCACCGGCGGGACCGGCGGCCAGCAGCAGGGCCGTCGTACAGACTGCGGCGAAGGCTGCGCGCAGCGTTGAGCGGAGGGACGCGTCCATGAAGGTTCTCCCCGGGAAGCCGGAACTTAAGCGCCTTGATAACTACGCTGAATCGGTTGCTTAAATTAGGGGGCGCGCGGGACGTGCGCAATGGCCTGCCGCCCCTGCACCATGGGGAGTTGGAACAACGTGGGGGTTTTCATGGACGAACCGGCCGAGATCGGCCGCAGGGTTCAGCGCATGCGCGCCGAACGCGGGCTGACACAGCGGGCATTGGCGGAGCCCTCGTACACCTCCGCCTACATCTCGACCCTGGAGTCGGGCAAGGTCCGGCCCTCCGAGACGGCGCTTCGATTCCTCGCCGAGCGGCTCGGCACCTCGTACGAGGAACTGGCCACCGGGCGCCCCGCCCACCTGGCCACCGAGCTGCGCCTCGCCCTCACCGACGCCCAGCAGACGCTGGCCACCGGCGCCGCCGCCGAGGCCGCCGTCCACTACCGGCAGCTGCTGGCCGACTCCGAACGGCTCGGCCTCGACGCCGAGCGGGCGGAGGCGCTGCTCGGCCTCGGCGACTGCGCCCTGGAATCGGGGGAACTGTCGGACGCCATCGACCACTTCGAGGCGGCCGAGCGGCTGCTGGCCGACGAGCCGCTCCCCCGCCGGGCCCGCCCGATCCGCGGCCGCGCCGTCGCGCATCTGCTCGCCGGGGAGCTCCGCTACGCCTGCTATCTGCTGGAATCCACCATCGACGAGCTGGGCGCGAGTGGGCTGGCCGATCCGGAGGCGCTGGTGCTGCTCTACGCCGCCGTGATCGGCCCGTACATCGACATGGGCGCGCACGCCCGGGCCGCGCACGCCGCCGAACTGGCCCTGGCGCTGGCTCCGCAGGTGGACGACCCGGCGCTGGTGGCGGGGATGCACCGGCAGGTGGCGCGCACCTTCCTCACCGCGGGGCGCCCGGCCGACGCCGACGCCTCCCTCGCCAAGGCGCAGGCGATCTACCGGCAGCTGCGGCTGCGGACCGATCTGGCGCACTGCCACTGGATGCGCGGCTACGTACAGGCGCAGAACGGCGATCTCGTGGCGGCGGAGGCGGAGTTGCGCACGGCCCGGGACATGCTCTCCGCCCGGCGGGCCGCCCTGTACACGGCGCAGGTCGAGGTCGAACTCGCGGATGTACTGCGTCGGCTCGGCCGGCACGAGGAGGCCGCCGGGCTGCTCTCCGCACTGCTGGAGCTGGGCGACAGCCACGGCGCCGTGCACGCGGGCGGCGCGCACCGGCTCCTCGGCCTGATGGCCGAGGAGCGCGGGGAGACCGAGTCCGCCGAGGAGCACTACGTCCAGGCGCTGACCCTGCTGGAGCGCAGCGGGGCCAGCGGGGATCTCGCGGACCTGTGCCGGCTGCTGGGTGACCTGCTGCGGCGTACCGGTCGGATCGAGGCCGCGCTGGACGCCTACCGCACGGGTCTGGGCCACCGTGCGGCGCCGGGCACCACGACGCTGGGCCCGGCGCCCGCGTCACCGCTGCGACGGTGACGCGGGCGCCGATGCGATCGGTGCCGCACCGGTGCAGCGAGGAGCACCGGTCCGGCTCCCAGCAACGAGATAATTTTGTCTTATTCGGTGCAAAAAAGACTCAAAATCGGCATACGGAACGATGGAGGCCGCCTGCGGAAAGCAGGCGGCCTTGAGATGTGCGGTCCGTTCCGCACCGGGTGCCGGGGCACCACGTACGCTGTTCCCTCGCCCCCATCCACCCCGAACGGAGATCCGCTGTGCCGGACGAGACCGAGGATCCCGCCTCCGCGGCGGCGAAGCACGAGAAGTGGAAGGAGAACGGCGTCGCGCTGCGCGCGTTCTTCTACATCTTCGGGACGCACGTGTTCGCCGGGTTCGTCTGGCTGCTGTTCTACCTGGGCGAGCACGCCAAGAAGTGAGCCCCCTCAGCTCTCGCCGGTCCGGGCGCGCGCGCCCGACCGGGTCCGCCCCGGCGTCTGGGCGCGCTGCGGGTGCCGGCGCACGTACTCGTGCTCCAGCTCGTTCATCCGCTGCGTGTGGGTGACCAGCGCCTCGTCCGACCCGTACAGCAGGGTCTCGTGGCGGGTCCGGTGGATGGCCTCCAGCTCCTTGAGCAGCCTGCCTTCCTCCAGTTTCCCCGCCGATGGACCGCCGTCATGCTCCGCCATGGCCCGTACACCTCCTTCCCTCCATCATCCCCTCCACCGCCCCGTTCGTCCCGGCCGCCGCGCGTTCCGCCGCGCCTTCCGCCACGGCATGCCTGCCGGGCACGGCGGCTACCCTTGCGCCATGACGATGCGCACGACCGTCAACGTGAGTGTTGACGCGATGATCGAGGACCTCAGGACACTCGTCGAGATCGAGTCCCCATCGCGCGATCTCGAGGCCCTGACCGCATCGGCCAAGACCGTCGCCTCCGTCATCGAGAGCCGCCTCGGCGGACGGGCCGTCCTCATCGAGAGCGAAGCCGGGCCGCACGTCCACTGGTCGGCCGGCGGCGATCCCAAGGTGCTGATCCTCGGTCACCACGACACGGTGTTTCCGCTCGGCACCCTCGAACGCCGCCCGTTCACGGTCGAAGACGGGCATGCGACCGGACCCGGGGTCTTCGACATGCTCGCCGGCCTGGTGCAGGCCGTTCACGGTCTGGCGACGCTCGAAGACCGGTCGGGCGTCGAGATCCTGGTGACCGCCGACGAGGAGGTCGGCTCCCACTCCTCCCGAGCCCTCATCGAGGAACGAGCCCTCGCCTGCGGCGCCGTGCTGGTATGCGAAGGCTCTGCCGATGGCGGAGCCCTGAAGACCGGCCGCAAGGGCTGCGGCACGTTCCAAGTCTGCGTCGCGGGCCGGGCCTCGCACGCAGGCCTCGAGCCCGAGGCCGGGGTCAACGCCCTGATCGAGGCGTCGCACCAGGTACTGGACATCGCGGCGCTGGGCCGAGCCGAGATCGGTACGACCGTCACCCCGACCGTCGCGTCCGCGGGAACCCTCGACAACGTCGTTCCCGCAGAGGCGACCGTCATCGTCGACGTCCGCGTCGAGTCGGCCGGCGAGAAGGAACGCATCGAATCCGCGTTCGCGGCGCTCGCTCCGCATCTCGCGGACGCGGAGATCACGGTCCACGGATCCATCGGCCGGCCCCCGATGCCCGAGTCGGCGTCGGCCGGTCTCTTCGCGCTGGCACAGCAGCTGCTTCCCGGCCTCGAAGGCAGGTCGGTCGGCGGCGGAAGCGACGGCAACTTCACAGCCGCACTGGGGGTGCCGACACTTGACGGCCTCGGAGCGGTCGGCGGCGGCGCCCACGCCGACCACGAGTACGTGGTGATCGAAGCCATGACCGAACGGGCGAACCTCGTAGCCGGTCTGGTGCACGCGATCCAGCACATGCAGGAGAACAAGAACGCGTAGCGCCGCCGAGCGGCCGGTGTTCGCGGCCGGCACCCTCGGCGGTCCGGGCCCGGAGCGGCAGCACACCCGCACACCCGCACACCCGAGTAGACAGTGTCTACGCCACCTGGTAGACACTGTCCATGGAACAGGACAGCCCGCTGCGGGAACGACTGATCGACGTCGGCGTCGACCTCGTACTGACCGAGGGCACCACCGCCCTCGGCCTGCGTGAGATCGCCCGCCGGGCCGGGGTGTCGCACGGCGCACCCCGGCGCTACTTCCCCACCCACCACTCCCTGCTCTCGGCGATCGCCCGGCGCGGATTCGCGGAGCTCGGCGGCCGGTTCGCGGCCGCGACCGCTCGCGCGTCCTCGCCGCGCGAGCAGGTGCGGGCGCTCGGGTGCGCGTACGTCGGCTACGCGCTGGAGCACCGCGGGATGTTCGAGCTGATGTTCCGCCACGACCTGCTCGACAGCGAGGGGCAGGAGGACACCGGGCAGGAGGACGCCGGGCAGCGGCAGCCGAAGCTGCGCGAGTCCACTCTCCCCCTGTTCCACCTGCTCGTCGGGCTCGTCTCCCGCTGCCGGGCCACCGCGGACCCCGAGGTCACCGCCGCCGCCCTGTGGGCCAATCTGCACGGCGTGGCCCAACTGTGGGCCTGGGGCAGCCTGCCCCTCGTCCTCGGCGCCGACGGCCCCGAAGGCGAAGGCGAAGAAGCCCGCGCAGCCGTCGTCGGACGGCTCGTCGACGCCGCCCTCGACGCACACCTCGGGGCGGCCCCCGCATGAGCCGCCCCAGGCAGCGCATCGCGCTCCTCGTCAGCGTCGGCGGCGCGATGCTCGTCGCCCTCGACGGCACCGTCCTCAGCGTGGCGCAGCCCAGCCTGCGCCACGATCTCGGGGCGAGCGTGGCCCAGGTCCAGTGGACCAGCACCGCCTATCTCCTCGCCGTGGCCGCGTTCCTCGTCATCGCCGGCCGGCTCGGCGACCGGTACGGGCATCCGCGGCTGCTCCTCATCGGCGTGCTCGGCTTCGCCGCGGCCTCAGCCGGGATCGCGCTCGCGCCCGGGGTCGGCTGGGTCATCGCGCTGCGCGCCGCCCAGGGGGTGTTCGGGGCCCTGCTGCAACCGGCGACGCTCGCACTGCTGCGGCTCGCGTACCCGCCCGACCGGCTCTCCACCCCGGTGGCCGTCCGGACCAGCGCCATCGGGGTGGCCGCCGCGGCCGGTCCGCTGCTCGGGGGCGTACTGGTCGCGCAGTCGGGCTGGCGGTCCGTGTTCGTGCTCAACGTGCCGATCGCCCTCGGGATCGCCGCACTCGCCCTCGCCGTACGGGTGCCCGCGCCGCCCCGGCCCGGATCGGACCGGCCCGCGCTGACCGGCGCGGCACTGCTCGCCACAGCCCTCGCCGTACTCGTGCACGCGCTGGCCGGCGTACCCGCCCACGGCTGGACCGCTGCGCCGACGCTGCTCGGGCTCGGCGGGGCCGCCGCCCTCGCGGTGGCGCTCGTACGGTACGAACGGCGGGCCGCGCAGCCCCTCGTACCTGCCGCCGTGGCGCGGTCCCGGCCGGTCGCGGCCTCGATGGCGCTGCTGCTGGCCGTCTCCGGCGGCATGTTCGGGGCGCTGTTCACGGCGACCTTCCTGCTCCAGGACGTACGGGGGCTCGACCCGCTCGCCACCGGCCTGCTGGTGCTCCCGCTGACCGGGTGCATGGTCGCCGGCGCACCGCTGGCCGGGATGGCACTGCGCCGCCACGGGCCGCGCCGGACCGCGCTCACCGGTACGGGCCTGGTCGTCCTCGGGGTCGGCGGGCTGGGCGCGTGGTCCGGCCCGGCGGTCACGGCGGCCTTCGCGGTGCTCGGGGCCGGGTTCGCCGCCGTCATGGTCACCGCGACCGGCACGGTGGTCGGGGACGCCCCGCCCGGGTACGCCGGGGTGGTCGGCGGGCTCAAGCAGACGGCGATGAACGTCGGTCCGGCCCTCGGCATCGCCGTCGCCGCGGGCGCGGGGGCGTCGCCGACGGCCCTGTTCGCACTGGCGGCGCTGGCCGCCGCGGGACTGCTGCCGGCCTCACTGCTGCCGCGCGGCGCGCGCCGTGCAGCTGCGGGCGACGTCGTCGGCGAAGACCCGGGCCAGCGGGGACAGGGCCTCCCAGCGGCGGACGGCCCAGCCGACCGCGAGCGGCGGCAGGGCCGGGACCGGGACGAGGCGCAGCGGGCCGTCTGATCCGGGGACCCGCCAGCCGGGCAGGGCGGGCACGACGGCGTGG
Organism: Streptomyces sp. NPDC050448; assembly: GCF_040655295.1. Taxonomy (NCBI): domain Bacteria; kingdom Bacillati; phylum Actinomycetota; class Actinomycetes; order Kitasatosporales; family Streptomycetaceae; genus Streptomyces; species Streptomyces sp. NPDC050448. The sequence continues at coordinate 137,435 of NZ_JBFAJR010000006.1, forward strand.
CCGAGGCCCAGTTCGGCCAGCAGCAGGGCGGTGTCCCAGTCGGCCACGCTGGTGTCGGACCGGATCCGGATGCCCGATTCCGCGAAGGCGGCGTCGAGATGGGCGCGGGAAGCGGAGCGCTCCGGGAGCCGGATGTGGCGGATGCCGGCGAGGTCGGCCGGCTCGATCCGGGTCCGGGCGGCGAGGGGGTCGCCGGCGCAGACCGCGAGCACCCAGGGCAGTTCCATCACCGGGCGCTGCTCGATGCCGCGCACGGGCCTGCCGATGGTGATCCAGGCGAGGTCCAGGTCGTCGGCGGCGAGCGCGTCGAAGCAGCTGCGGCTGGAGTTCTCGGTCTGGAACTCCAGGCTGACCTGGGGGTGGCGGCGGCGGAAGTCGACGACCGCCTCGGACATGAAGTGCCGTACGGTCGTCGCGCCCGTGGTGATGCGCACCGAGCCGGTGTCGCCGCGGACGAGGTCGTCCAGGCGGCGCAGCGCGCCGTCGAGGCCGGCGATGCCGTCGGCGGCGGCCGCCTGGAGGATGCGCCCGGCCTCGGTGGGGACGACGCCGCGGGCGTGCCGCTCGAGCAGGCCGGTGCCGGTCTGCTTCTCGAGGCGGCGGATGTGCTGGCTGACGGCCGACTGGGTGCAGCCGAGGTCGCGGGCGACGGCGCTGAGACTGCCGGCCCGGCAGACGGCCACGAAGACACGGAGATCGTCGAGAGTCATGAGATCCAAGCTACAGCTTGGGCCTTGATAGGAAATCAGAGGATTGACTTGGGTTTACGCGTGGACAACGATCAATGCAGGGCCCCGGGCGGCAACCCGTCCCCGCCTGCGCCACGGTCCGGACCCCGGCGCGGGCGGGGACGGGTGTCGACCCACTCGTGCACGTCGCGTTTCCATGCTCTTCGTCCCTGCACGTCACCCGTGCACGTCACCGTGCGCGTCATCCCTGCACGTCATCCATGCGTCCGAGGAAGGACCACCTCCATGCCGGTACCGACGCGGGCCGACGGACCGCAGGCGCGTGCCCGTGTGCTGCTGCGCGAGCTCGGCGCCGGACACATCGGCCATCCCGGCGGCACTCTGCTCGCGCATCTGGAGCGCGTACAGGCGCAGCTCGGGGCGTGGGGAGCCCGGCCCGCGCTCCGACTCGCGGGTCTGTGCCACGCGTTCTACGGTACGGACGGCTTCGCCACTGTCCTGCTGCCGGTCGGCCGGCGGGCCGGGCTGGCGGCGGTGATCGGGGCGGAAGCCGAGGAGATCGTCTACTTCTACGCCAGTTGCGACCGCACGGCCTCCTATCCGACGCTCGCCGCCGACGAAGCAGAAGCAGGCACGGCAGACACGGCGGCGTTCCGCGACCGGTTCACCGGTCACGTCCACTCCCCCGACCGGCAGTCGCGGCGGGATTTCGCCGAGCTGTCCGCTGCGAACGAACTGGACCTCGCCCGGATCGACCCCTCGTTCCGCACGGCCCACGGGCCCGGCCTCCTCGCGCTGTTCGCCAGCCTTCGGGGTCTGCTGAGCGAGCCGGCCTGGCGGGACTGCCAGGCCGTGCTCGGCGGCGCGCCCTGAGCGCCGCGACCGGGGTCAGGGCGTGAAGGTCCAGCGCTGGGCAGGGCTGCTGTCGCAGGCGGCGCGGGTGAGTTTCGTGCCGTTCGCGGTGCCGGCGCCGACCGGGGCCAGGCACTGGCCGAGCGTACGGAGGCTGCCGTCCGGCCCCGGCTGCCAGGTCTGGCCGGCGGCTCCGCTGCACGTCTGGACGGTGACGCGGGAGGCGCTCGTACCGTCGAGGCAGACTCCGCCCAGGCCGGTGACCCGGCCGTCGGCCTGGAGGCTCCAGCGCTGGTTGGGGCCGCCGTGGCAGGTGTAAAGGGTGGGTTCGGTGCCCGGCGTCGTGGCGCTGTACGGCAGGTCGACGCACCGGGCGGAGGCCGCGCCCACGAGGGTGGCGTCGGCCGGGAGCGGGGCGGCGCGCCCGGTGAGGGTGAACTCGGCGGCGCTGGTCCAGGGGCCCCGGCCGCCGGCTTCGGTCAGGGCCCTGAGGCGCAGGTAGCGGCCCGTCTTCGCGGACAGGGACACGGACTTGGCGGCGGCGGTGTCGGCGAAGGTGCCGGTCGCCACCGGGGAGCCCCAGTCCGTGGTGGTGTCGGAGACGTACACCTCGTAGCCGCCGATCCGGCCGTTGACGCCGCCGTCCTGGCGGGGCAGGTAGCCGAGGCCGTCGACCGCGTAGCGGGCGCCGAGGTCGATCCGGATCTCGTGCGGCAGCGCGGCCGGCGTGCCCGAGGACCAGGCGGTGTGCCAGATCGTGGCCGGGTTGCCGTCGAAGGCGTTCGCGGCTGCGCCGTTCTCCGCCGCGGTCTCCTGGCTGTCGGCGGAGACCAGGGTCCACGCCGCCTGCGGGATGGGGGCGGAGGTGACCGGGACGGGGTCGGCGGCCGGGACGGAGGTGCCAGTGGCCGTGATGGCGAACGCGCCCGACTTTGTACCGGACTTGACCCACAGGATGCCGCCGCGGTCGGCGGAGTCGAAGTACCAGCCGGACGCGGCCGCGTCGTAGGCGGCCTTGGACGTCTGGCGAGCCAGGTCGCTGCCGTCCGCCGTGACCGCGCCCCGTGCGGAGGCCACGTGGAGGGTGAACTCGTAGTCGCGCGCGGCCGGTTTGCCGGTGTAGCTGCCGGTCGGGGCGCCGACGGAGACGGTGACCGTGCCGGAGCCGGCGGCCGGGGCCGTCACGTCCACCTGCTGGCGGGCGTACGCGCCGGACTGGTAGGCGCGGGTGAGCCCGTCGTCCTCGTAGAGGCTGAACGAGGAGTTGCCGCGGGGGTGGATGTCGTAGGTGAGGGTGGAGACGGGCTTCTCGCCCGTGTGGTTCATCTGCGGCCACATCGGCACGATCGCGCCGCCCTTGACGAAGAGGGGCAGGGTGTCGAGGGGTGCCTGGTAGTTGTTCAGCCAGCCCGGGCCCGCGTACGTCTTCCCGGTCCAGTAGTCCGTCCAGGTCCCGGCGGGCAGGTAGATGCCGTCGCGGACGGAGGTGTCGGAGACGACCGGCGCGACGAGGAAGGAGTCGCCGGCCATGAACTGGCCGCTGGTGAGGTTGCCGCGGGCCACCGGGTCGTCCGGGTACTCCAGGACCAGGGCGCGGGTGCTCGGCACACCGCTCTCGTGCGCGGTGCGGCTCATGGTGTACAGGTACGGCATCAGCCGCATCTTGAGCTGGAGGTACTTGCGGTTGATGGAGAGGTACGGCTCCGCGAAGCGCCAGGGCTGCTTGTCCTGGTAGCCGGCGGACGGGTTGGTCGCGCCCCAGCCCGACATGGTCATGAAGGCGGGGGTGAAGGCCTTCCACTGGAGGTCGCGGGTGTACGTCTTGGGGCTGCCGCCGAAGATGCCGTCGACGTCGCCGGAGGCGTAGTTGAGGGCGGACAGGCCGGCGCCGGCGATGGCGGGGACGTGCCAGCGCATGTCGTCCCAGGTTCCGTTGGTGTCGCCGGTCCAGACGACGGCGTTGCGCTGGGTGCCGGCCCAGCCGTCGACGGTCCACACGTAGCGGCGGGCGTCGGAGTTCTTCTCGATGCCGTCGACGGCCTGCTGCACGCCGGTGAAGGCGGTCTTGTAGCCGCCGCCGATCCAGGCCACGTCCGTCTTCACGCCGCGGGTGCCGGCGACGCCGACCTCGTCGGCGATGGAGCCGAGACCGGTGGAGGTCCACAGTCCGGTCTGGAAGCCCTTCGCCTTCAGGGCGTCGACCGTGGACTTGAGGGGCGCGGTGTAGCCGCAGCCGTAGCCGTCGTTCGGCAGGAACCAGCCCGAGGGCATGTCGGCGGCGCGGGCGTCGGCGGCGTACCCGACCACGTCGGGGGTGGTCTGGTGGCGCAGGCGGTTGTGATCGCCCTGATATGCCGGATTGGAGGCGTTGAAACAGTCGGCGTTGCCGAGTTCCAGGCCCCACATCGGGGCCATGAACGGCTTCCCGCTCACATCGGTGTAGGCATCGAGTACGGATTTCAGCGAGTCACCGGTGAAGTACCAGGCGTCGAAGCGCTTCTCGTCGTGGGTGAGGGTGGTGGGCGCGTTGAAGCCGTACGAGCCGGGGGCCCAGGTGTTGCGCATGACGCCGTAGCCGTTGGTGGACATGTAGAAGGGGGCCGGGCTGGCATTGTTGTTCTCGCGCCATTTGTTGTCGACGGCCACGGGGACGGTCTTGCCGCGCAGCGCCCATTCGCCGAGGCGCAGGCCGGTGCCGTAGAACTGCTCGTCGGCGCCGCGGGCCAGGTACTGGGTGGTCTGGGTGCCGGTCCAAGAGGTCGGCTGGGTCTCCTGCCAGACGAGGGTGGAGTTGTCGGCGCGGTAGACGGAGAACTGCAGGGGCGTCTTGTTGACGCGGATGCTCAGGGCTCCGGTGGTGATCCGGTAGTACGTGCCCGCGTCGGTGTACGCGGTGTCGACGGAGCCGAAGTCGGTGGTCGGGGCGAGGTCGGAGCCGGCCGGGTCGTCGGTGAAGGCGCCGTCGGGCGAGAGCCAGAGCCGGAAGATGTCGGCGCGGGCGACGACCACGCGGGCCTTGGCGCCGCCGGTGGTGGTGACGGTGAAGGTGTTCCCGGACTGGGTGAGGCCGGTGGCGTTGCCTGCCGTGGCGGGGGCCGGAGCCGCGGCGGCCGGTGAGGTCATCGGCCCGGCGGCCGCCGGACCCGCCACGGCGAGGGCGCCGGCGAGCAGCGCGGCCAGGTGGACGCGCTGCCGCTTCGGCTTCTTGCGGATGCGGCCGGGTATGCGGATGCGGCTGGGGCTGGGGACGCGGGTGAGTCTCATGGGGCAGCTCCTCGTGCGGTCCGGATTGCGGACACACCGCTTTGGCATGCGCCTGGCAAGATAGCGGCCCATGGAGATCACTTGAAGGATTCTGCTCGAACCAGTCTTCAATCAAGCATCTTTGAGCATCCCTCAGATGCCCGCATCATCCCGCCGCGTCGAAGATCTCCTCCATGAGAGCCGGGTCCAGCGCCGGGTCGGCGGCCGCGGCATGGGCCGGCTCCCCGTCGCCGGGGAGCTCCCGCAGCCGGGCCGGGGGCAGGTTCGGATGCCGGGCGAGAGCCTCGCGTACGGCCGGGTCCGCGTGGTCGGCGTACACCGGGAGGCCGCCGGTCGGGAACTGCGGCCGGGTGAGCAGCTCGGCGCGGTAGCGGCCCGTGCATGCGAGGAAGCTGCGCAGCAGGTGCTCCGGTGAGGCGTCCGGGTGGTTCTGCGCGAGGAGCACCCGTACGCCGAGGTCCTCGTCGGCGCAGAGGCGGGACAGCAGGTCGGGCGGCAGGCGGCGGTCCCGTGCCGCACCGCGACGCAGCAGCGGGTGGGCGCAGAGCGCGTCGCGGCGGACTACTTCGAGGCTCCGCTGGGTGTCCAGTGGCGGGCAGAAGCCGAAGCCGCCGCCCGCCGGGACCTCGTTCTCTTCGTCGATCCGGCCCCGACCGGGCCGGTACCGCACTGACGGAGCCGCCCTCGCCCATGGGACGGCGCGCGGGAGTGACGCCCGCCATGCGGCCCGCCGCCTGCGGCGGCCCGGGGCCGTTGTCAGACCCCTGCGCGAGGATCGGATCATGACGATCACCACCGCTCCTGCCGGTCCCGCCCTCACCAGCCGCGACGAGTACGCCGATGCGATCGGTACGGCCATCAGGGCCTCCGCCGCGTACTACGGGTCCGGCGATTCGCCGCTCGACGACGCGTCGTTCGATCTCCTCGTCTCCCTGATACAGGCGTACGAGGAGCGGTATCCGCAGCACACCGACCCGGCCTCGCCGACCGGGAAGGTGGCCGGGGGCGCGGTGCCGGCCGGGGAGGTCGCGCACACGGCGGCGATGCTCTCGCTGGCGAACGCGTTCGGCCCGCAGGACCTGCTCGACTGGGAGGCCTCGGTGGTACGCCGGCTGGGGGCGCCGGTCTCGGGCGGTTACGTGGTCGAGCCGAAGCTCGACGGGGCCTCGCTGGCGGCCCGGTACCGCGACGGCCGGCTGGTCCAGCTCGTCACCCGGGGCAACGGGACGAGCGGCGAGGACGTGTCCCATGCGATCGGGACGATCGTCGGGCTGCCGGAGCGGCTGGCCTCGGACGTCTCCTTCGAGGTGCGCGGCGAAGTCCTGCTGACCACGGCCCAGTTCGAGCGGGCCAATGAGATACGCGCCGCGCACGGCGCCGGGGCGTTCTCCAATGCGCGCAACGGCGCTGCCGGCACACTGCGGGCCAAGGGCCGTCCGTACACGGTGGAGATGACGTTCTGGGCGTTCGGGGCGGTCGGGCTCGACGGCGCGGTACTGCCGGGGAGCACGCACGCACAGGTGATGGCCTCCGTCGCCGCGACGGGTGTCCAGACGGCCGCGGCCACCCCCGCGGGGCTGTCGGTGGTGGCCACGGCCGCCGAGGTGCAGGAGCACGTCGACCGGATCTCCGCCCTGCGCGCCCGGCTGCCCTTCGGGATCGACGGGGTCGTCGTCAAGCTGGACTCGCTGGCCGAGCAGGCCGCGGCCGGGACCGGCTCGCGCCACCCGCACTGGGCGACCGCGTACAAGCTGGCGGCCGTGGAGCGGCGCACCCGGCTCCTGGACGTGACCTGGGCGGTGGGCCGCACCGGCGTGCTGGCGCCGACCGCCGTGCTGGAGCCGGTGGAGATAGACGGCTCGGTGGTGCGGCACGCCACGCTCCTTCTGTGGGGGAAGCGTGGCTCGGTGAGGCTTATTGACCCTCAAAGGATGCAGCTCAGATGCCTTGTGAGGCCGAGGCTATCGAGCACAACAGCTGTGGTGCAAGTGGGCTGTTGATCGGCTACACCATCACGCGGGACGTCATCCGTCGGCTCGTGCCGTCGCCGTCGTGGTACGCGCCCCACCGAGGTGCGCCACCTGGCGTCCCGTCTGCCTTGGGGTACTGCGGAGGCGGTCGGCGTGGCCAGGAACTCGGGGCAGGCGGCTGCAGCGCCAGCAGCTGCCGTGGCTGGGACTCGGGGTACCGAGCAACGATCGTGACGCTGCGTACGGGCTGCGGCGGATGCGGATCTCGGTGAGCACGGAGAAGACCGAGCCGAGAGGGAATGCGGCAGCTGGTCACGATGACATGGGTCGAATGGAAGATTGCCGGATCGGCGTCATGACTCCCTCATGGTCCACAGCCACGTCCCCACGCGCCAGGGCTCCGTCACTCTCGCGTTATGTCTGGGTTGATGCCTGATTGGCGGGTTGCCGCTTGCGCCTTGGCTACGCATGGGCAGGCCAGGACGGAGCTGCGAGGCACCAACGTCAGTGGCTGCTCCCGTTGGAGGACCCGGGTCTGACCAGCCCGGACTCGTAGGCGAACACGATGGCCTGGGCGCGGTCCCGCAACTGCAGTTTGAACAGGATCCGGCCCACATGGGTCTTCACAGTTGTCTCGCTCAGCTGGAGTCTCGCTGCGAGTTCGGAGTTGCTCAGTCCCTTGGCCAGGATTCGCAGCACGTCGAGCTCGCGGGGGCTGAGCACGGCGAGATCGCGATGAAGGGTCGTGCTCGGGCCGTCGACATGCGCGAAACGCTCGATGAGGCGGTGGGTGATGCTCGGGGCGAGCAGCGCGTCGCCGGCGCGTACCAGGCGCACGGCGGCGACCAACTGCTCGGGAGTGACGTCCTTGAGGAGGAAGCCGCTGGCGCCCGCACTCAGCGCGGCGTACACATACCGGTCGAGATCGAAGGTGGTCAGGATGATGATCCTGGGTGGTGTGGCAGCCTCGGCCATGATGCGCCGGGTGGCTTCCAGCCCGTCGATCGCTGGCATCCGGATGTCCATGAGCACCACGTCGGGTTGGGTGCTGCGGACCATCTCGATGGCTTCGGCGCCGTTGGACGCCTCACCGACGACCTCGATTCCGTCTGCGGTGAGAATCATCGTGAAGCCGGTCCGGAGTAGATCTTGATCGTCGGCGACCACCATGCGCAGCGGCTCGGTCACGGCGCCTCCGTCGGGATCACGCCGCGCACCCGGTAGCCGCCGGAAGGGAGGAATCCGGCCTCGAAGGTACCGCCGTAGACGGCGATCCGCTCCTGAAGGCCGATCAGTCCGCGGCTGGTGCCCGTACGGGGCGACGGTGCGGACGATCCACCGGTGTCGGTCACCTCCACCTGCAGGGTGGCGGGACCGTAGTCGATGGCGATCCGCACCTGGGAGCCGACCGCGTGCTTCATGGTGTTGGTCAGCGCTTCCTGGACCACACGGTAGACTGCCAGGTCCATGCCGGCCGACAGCGGGACCGGTCTGCCGGTCACGGTCAGCTCGACGGGAACGCCGGTGTCCCGGACCCGGGCGGCCAGTGCATCTACCTGGCGCATGCCCGGGGCCGGAGTGAGGTCTTTCTCGACCGAGAGATCGGGGTCATCGCTGTTCATGGTGAGCAGGCCCATGGTGTGTCGCAGTTCGGTCATCGCGGCCCGTCCGCCGGACTCGACGGCCAGCAGAGCGTCATGAGCCTTCGTCGGCGCAGCCTCCATCACCTTGCGCGCCGCACCGGCCTGCACCACCATCACGCTGATGTTGTGCGTGACCACGTCGTGCAGTTCCTGCGCGATCCGAGAGCGTTCCTGATCCACTGCGCGCCGCGCCGCGGCCTCCTTCTCCGCCTCCGCGGCCCGCACCCGCTGCTTCCAGGTGTAGATCGTGTTGGCCACGAGTGCGACCGGGATCAGGATGAGGAAGAGGAACGTCACCGGGCCTGACCCGATCGAGGGCACGGTCTCCTTGTGAGTCCCCACCAGCAGCCCGATGCCCGCCAAGGCGCTCACGATCGCGAGTACCTGGTACGTGCTGTACATCGCCACGCTGTAGGCCGCGATCACGCAGACGGTGAAGGTGAACGTGGGGTTGAAGCCCGGGCTGAGGTGGTACAGCTCGCTCGCGCCGATCAAGACCCAAAACGCCGTGAGGGGATACCTCCTTCGTGCGACCAGCGGAAGCGTGGCCAGAACGGCAAGGATCAGCTGCCAGGGATGGACCGCGCCGTAGTGGTGGGTGATCAGCCCGACAGGGGGATCGGGCGGGACCGGCACACCGGGCGGCGTCGCCGGCAGGCTCGGCGACGTCAGCAAGTCGGTGCTGCCGCTGTCCCTGTGCAGGGCACCGTCGACGGCGCCGACGGCCAGAGTGAGAGCGAGAACCGCATCGGCTGTCCACGCCCAACGGGACAGGCTGGGCGGCGGGATCGTGGCTCGCCTCAGCGCGGCGACGCCGGCGTTCCACCGGTCCGTGATCTCTGATCTGTTCACCCGAGCATTCTGGCAAGCGGCCGGCTCTCGCCACATCATCCCCGACGGCTAGCGACGCTCCTCAACTTGGCCTCCTCCTCAAGGATGACCCGCAGCGCTCGTCGTACCTGTGGAGGAACAGGTCTCGTAGCCGGAGGCGATGTGACGCATAGCGCAGCGCACCTAGCGTCAGGATCACTCCGAAAACCCCATTCCCGTGGAGGAATCCCGTGACGGCGCCGCTCATTCAGATCCGCGACGTGAGCAAGAATTACGAAGGAGGGAGACCGGCGCTGGCCGACCTGACCCTTGACGTGCAGGCAGGTGAGGCGCTGGCCGTGCTCGGCAGGTCAGGCAGCGGCAAGTCGACTCTGCTCAATATGATCGCCGGCCTGGACAAGCCGAGTCAGGGCAACGTCACCGTGGGCAGCCTTCGCGTCGACGAGATGACCGAGGCCGCCTCGGCGAAGTACCGGCGAGAACGGATCGGCATGGTCTTCCAGTTCTTCAACCTCCTGGACGACCTGACCGTCGACGACAATGTGCTGCTGCCGGCCCAGCTGGCCGGGATGCCGCACGGGGAGGCCCGCCGGCGTGCGGCCGACCTGCTGGAGTCCCTCGGCGTCGCCCGGCATGCCCGCGCCTTCCCGGGTCGTCTGTCCGGCGGTGAGCGCCAGCGCGTCGCGGTCGCCCGGGCGCTGATGAACCGCCCCTCGCTGCTGCTGGCCGACGAGCCGACCGGTGCGCTGGACAGCGCCTCCGCAGCGGACGTCAGGGCCCTGCTGACCGAGCTCAACCGGGCCGGGCAGACCATCCTGTTGGTGACCCACGATGTCGCGCTCGCCGAGGCGTGCGCGACCAGGACGATCGAGCTGCTCGACGGCAGGGTCTTCCGGGATCAGCGGATGGTGGTCCGATGAGCGCGCTGAGCAAGGTCGTGCGCGCCGGTGTCGGGCGGCGACGGGTCCAGACCGTGGTGATGATTCTGACTACGATGATGGCGGTCACCGCGTCGGTGCTGGCCGCCGGCCTCCTCGTGGCGTCACAGGCGTCGTTCGACCAGAGCTTCGACGGACAGCGCGGCGCCCATGTGACGGCTAGGTTCGACGGGGGCAAGGCCACCACCGCGCAGATCGCGGCCACCGCGCATGTGTCCGGCGTGACGGCCAGCGCCGGCCCGTACCCCGTCCTGTCGCTGCAGCCACACGTCGGCGCGAACAACAGCGACATGCCGGTCGGCGACCGGCTGGCGCCCATGAGGATCGTCGGCCGCGCCACCACAGGGGGGCCGGTCGACGACCTCAGGATCACTGACGGCAGGTGGGCCTCCGGGACCGGTGAGGTCGTGCTGACCTCCATCAACGCGCCGTTCGGCGTAGGCGACAAGATGACCTTCCCCGATCTTCCGGGCAAGCCGACGCTGACCGTCGTCGGACTGGCCAGGTCGGCGGCCAACAGCTCCGAGGCATGGGTGTCGCCGGCCCAGCTCACGGCGCTGACCGCGCCGGGCACCGCGCCCAACTACCAGATGCTCTACCGCTTCGGCAGCGCGGCCACGAACGCTGAGATCACCGCTGACCGTGCCGCGATCTCCGCTGCCGTGCCGCCGGGCTCGATGACCGAGGCGGCGTCCTATCTGAAGATCAAGATGTCCGCGGACAAGACCGCCGCGACGTTCGTCCCGTTCGTGGTCTCCTTCGGCGTGCTCGGCCTGTGCATGTCGATCCTGATCATCGGCATCGTGGTCAGCGGCGCGGTGGCGGCCGCGACTCGGCGTATCGGCATCCTGAAATCACTGGGCTTCACCCCGGAGCAGGTCGTGCGCGCCTACGTCGGGCAGGCGCTGATCCCGGCGTCGATCGGCACCGGCCTGGGCGTCGTGTTCGGCAACCTGCTGGCGATCCCGGTCTTGGGCGATGCGGGCGGCGCCCTGGGCACAGGGACTCCGACGGTTGAGCCGTGGATCGACATCGCGGTTCCCGCAGTCGCACTCGGTGCGGTGGTTGCCACGGCCTTGGCGCCCGCCCTGCGGGCCGGGCGGTTGCGGACCATCGAGGCCATTGCCGTGGGTCACACCCCGCGCGCCGGGCGCGGACGCGTGATCCGGCACCTGCTCGGCCGGCTGCCACTGCCCCGCGCGGTGAGCCTGGGCCTGGCCAATCCGTTCAGCCGGCCTTCGCGGTCGGCGACGATGGCCGCGGCCGTGGTCCTAGGGACGATCGGCGTCACCTTCGGCGTCGGCCTGGCCATCTCGCTGAGCGCGATCCAGAACGACATGAACCGCAGGTCGCCCGGCGCGGCCGTGGTCCAGGTCTACGGACCGCCTGCACCCCCCGCCCCTGGACAGAGCAGCGGGCCGACGAAGAAGGCCGATGCCACCAGGATCGCAGCGCTGATCCGAGCCCAACAGGGCACCCGGAGGTACTTCAGCACAGGCCAGACCAGGGTCGGGGTCGCCGGGCTGGCCGGCGAGACGAATGTGATCGCCTATCAGGGCGACTCGTCCTGGGGCTCATACCGGATGCTCGCCGGGTCCTGGTTCCACCGGGCCAGCGAGGCGGTCGTTCCGTCCGGCTTCCTGACCGCCACCGGGACCCGTATCGGCGACACCATCACCCTGACCAACAACGGCCACAGTGCGCCCGTGCGTATCGTCGGCGAAGTCTTCGCCATGAACCAGGTCCTGCTGACCGACCAGGCGTCCCTCGACGGCCTCAACGCCTACATCCTGCCGCAGTCGGTCCAGTTCAACATCGACCTCACACCGGGAACCAGCAGGCAGAACTATGTTGACTCGCTTGACGAGGCTCTGCTGCCCTACGGCATCACCGCCCAGCCCAACACCGCGCAGGTGAGCAGCACGCTCATCTCCATGGACTCGCTGGCCGCGATGCTCACAGTGATGCTGGTTATCGTGGCCGGGCTCGGGGTGCTGAACACGGTCGTCCTCGACACCCGAGAACGCGTCCACGACCTGGGCGTGTTCAAGGCACTGGGCATGTCGCCGAAGCAGACCACCGCCATGGTCATCACGTCGGTCGCCGGCATCGGCCTGCTCGCCGGCGCGATCGGAGTCCCGATCGGCATCCGCCTGCACAACGCCGTAGTGCCGGTCATGGGCCAGGCCGCCGGCACCAACATCCCGGCCGACGACATCGCGATCTACCACCTGCCGGTGCTCGTGCCTTTGGTCCTGGGCGGACTCGTCATCGCGACGGTGGGCGCCATGCTCCCCGCCGGATGGGCTGCCCGGACCGGCACCGCGACCGCCCTGCGGACCGAATAACCGCCTCTTCGGCCGGGCCGGCCGAGGGCTGTGGCGGGACTGCCACCGCGCCGCAGCCTGCTTATCCGTGCAGCCGTAGCACGATCTTCGCGTCTCTTCGCGAGGGCCACACCCTGGGAGGAAAAGATGTAGGAGTTCGACAAGACGAACGGTGTGCGGATTGTGAACGAGACCCCGGACGCCGATCGCTCAGATGCCGCCCCTGACCACCACGACGGAAGACCGTGCCTGCGCACTCCTCATCGCCCATCCCTACCGGTCTGGGGCAGCTCGCCGGTGCGGCATCGCCCTCGGCAACCGACCGCCCCGGCCTCCTGGCCTGCCTGGCAACCGTGCCCGACCCGCGCCGCAGCCGCGGCCGACGCCACCCTCTGGTCTTCGTCCTTGCGCTGGCAACTTGCGCGGTCCTGGCCGGGGCCCGCTCCCTCGCGGCGATCGCGGAGTGGGCCGCCGACGCCCCGCCCAACCTGCTGGTCCGACTCGGAGGCACGGTCCGCGAACCGGACACCGGGCTCACCGCGCCAGCCGAGGTCACCATACGGCGCGTCCTCCAACGCGTCGACGGCGACGCGCTGGACGCCGCGGTCGGAGCCTGGCTCGCCGACCGCAACCGCGCCCCCGGGACAACCCGGCCAGCCCTGGCAGTGGACGGCAAGACGGTCCGCGGCGCAGTCCGCGCCGACGGCACCCGTGTCCACCTACTCTCCGCGATGAGCGGGACCGGCCTGGTCCTGGGCCAGCGCGAAGTGGACGCGAAAACCAACGAGATCACTGTCTTCCGGCCCCTGCTGACCCCGCTCGACCTGGCAGGGGCGGTGGTCACCTTCGATGCCCTGCACAGCCAGGTCGAACACGCCCGCTTCCTCGTCGAAGACAAGAACGCGCACTACATCGCGCTGATCAAGGGCAACCATCCCACCCTCCACAAGCTGCTGAAGGCCCTGCCCTGGCGGGAGGTGCCCCTGCTGGGCAAGACCCGGGCCACCGCCCACGGTCGCGACGAGATTCGCCGCATCAAAACCGCCACCGTCGCGAAACTGCCCTTCCCTCACGCTGCCCAGGCCCTGCAGATCGTGCGGCGCCGTCGCACCGTGACCTCCGGCAAGGTCTCCCTCGAACGCGTCTACGCTGTCACCAGCCTGACTGCGGAGCAGGCCGACCCCACCGAGACCGCCCACCGCGTCCGGCAGCACTGGGGCATCGAGAACAAGATCCACCACGTCAGGGACGTCACCTACGGCGAGGACGCCTCCCGCGTGCGGACCGGCACTGCACCTCGGGCCATGGCCGCCCTGCGGAACCTCGCCATCGGCGCGCTCCGGCTCACCGGCCACACCAATATCGCCGCCAGCCTTCGCCACCACGCCCGCGACACCACCCGCCCGCTCACCACCCTGGGCATCACGTGATCAAACCCGACACCCCACGAGAACGACGGAGCCCTGCCCCACGCGCCCCTCTCTCCTTTGTGATTGCATCATCAGCGGCTAGCTCATTCAATAGCTTTCTCGCGGTAGGGGGAGAACACTTGAGAATATTGGAAATTTCCTGAGATGCCATCGAGCGATTCTTCAAATGTGCGAGTAGCAGCATCTTGTACGGATCCGACGAATAGCCACAGATCTTCGAGTTCGTGACAGCTCCCTGCCGCACTCCAAGGTAGTGACCGCTTCCGACCCTATGCGATCGACTGCCCAGGAAGTGAGGGTGTAATACTAAGCTGGCACTATTAGCGGCATCCAGCCAACACCGGGAGTACCCGGATATAGCCAGGTGTGACGGTCAGGCTGAACCTCCGGCTCATTCGGGTCCGGTCTGCTTGGATTGTCGATCGGTCTCGTCCAATCCAGGTAGCCCCCAAGGCTCTCCAGTCGCCAATACGGAATCCAAGGCGCAACGTCTTGCGGCATAGGCGCCAACGCTCGGAGCAGATCGGTCATGGGTTCATGCCCGGGTGAAATCGTGGGCCGCGGCACCGCGGAAACAGTTCCCGGAGCTGAGGTGACGCGCCATGGTCCCTTTTCATGTGAAATCTCTTCGAGATGTTCTCGCAAATACCGAGAGGCATCCTCTAGTTCATCCTCCATGGCCTCGATTTTCGCGACGTTTTCCCACTTAAGGTCGTCGCTCAACAGAGACTTCTTTAGCGATCTTTGCAGCGGCCTCACCCATTCTGCCGTCTCATCGAGAACAGCCGCAAGATCGGCAAGTCCGATTCCGTCAATGAATGGGACGGTAATAGTGTCGAGATCGAGCACCCTCTGGGAGGCCCGTTGCTGCTCACCGCTCGGGAGATCCTTTCTGGCGACGGCGACGATACCGGACAAGAAGTTATTGACAAGTAGATCATCTGTCCATGCCATAGCGTTCTGGGTACATCCAACCAGTGGGGCCGGTAGTATGATCAGTCGGCCGGCTCGAAATAGCCCGAGCGCCTCCGTGGAGAGAAACTTTGCGACCTCCCCTGGTAGAGGGTTTGCCCAACCCGTCGCTACAGCCCACCTTTCGCGTACCTTCGTGCTCGTCCAAATGTATCCGTGCCCCCCGGTAATAACTTCGTCAATCGGTAGTGGTGCAAGCACCATTCCACTTTCCAGGTTTCCCTTCCACTTTATGATGACAGTTTCGAAGAGAGGGCAGAACATTCGTGCCCACTGCCGGACTTCATCGATCGACCGAGCGTCGACTGCTATGGCGTGATGCGGCTTAGTTCGAATTGCAGCTGCTACTCTGAGGAAGCCGCCGCGACCCCACACGTCCAGGAGTTCGGACTGTGGTCCAGAACCATTGTCATGCCAACTTTCCCACCAGGACACAAGGGGAGCTACCTGCACAGCCACGGCTTGGGACAGCGACTTCTCCCGGACTAGGCTGGCGATTTCCCTTGCTTGGGACGACTGCAGCCATTGAATTGTTGGTAGTTCACGATTTTCGAGATACTCGCTGAAAGCGTGAGCTCGTGCGGAAATGGGCTTTGGCCTTCCTTGGGAACGACTGCTGCTCCACGAGAGACTCAACATCTTCCACGAACGTTTGAACATCTCTGTCTGAAACCTCGCTCGCGTGGAGAAGCAGGGTGAGCCATGTTGCTTCGAGGACAAGCCGTTGATCGCCTGCTACAAGGGAACGCATTCGCTCTACTTCGCCCCGCAGTGCGAGCATTTCTGGTTTGCGCCCCAAGCGCGACAAAGCTTCCATCCGGCCACATCCCGAATCGGCCTGCGGGGAAAGCCGCGTTAGCAGCGTTGCTTCGGGAAGAGGTGGCCTCTTCCTTGCTCCTCGGACTGCCGGTAAATGGCTGATCGCTCATTTCCATCGCCGTGATTAGTTAATCGCACCGGTTGCACTCCACTACAAATTAGTGTCGCACTGGAGGGCGTTTGCGCAACTGGTAGCTGTGTTCTCGCTGGTCACGGATTATTTACTCACAGGCATCGTTGATCCACACGTTGCTGCGGATCTCCCGTGAGTAGGCCGCCGCCCCGGTCTGGTCCAGCGCTCTCTCCTGTGCGGGAGATAGCCCAGCTGGTTTCGGCACGTTGTGTGATCGATTGCATCGCCGTAGCCGGGAAGATCTCACCGGATACATGGGTAGGGCGGCGAGGAGTCGGGGGGAGGCTCGTACTGCAGCCGCAGATCAGCGATGGCGCCTCCCCGAGTCTGGGGAGGCGCCATCATCTTTGGTTAGTCGGCCTGGTTGAGGGCCCTGGTCAGCTCGCGATTTGCCGCTCGCGAGGCCTCCAGATCCTCCAGGGCCTCCTCGAACTTGAGCTTGAGGTCGCCCTTTTCTTGTTCAAGTTGGACGACTCTCTTCTGGATCTGTTCGACGCTGTCGGGGGCGCCGAGACCGGAATCCCTCCAGGTCTGCTCGCCCATCAACTGCGACAGGCGTTGTTCCAGGAGAGTGATCCGACCCGTCAGCCGCGCATTGCGCTCATGGGCGGCGGCCAAGTCGGCCATCAACGAGGCCCGCGAGACCGCCGCGCCCACTGCGGCACCTCCAGCCGGCATCTGCTCGGCCGTGTGGATCTGCGTCAGTAGGTCGCGGTGGCGGTAGAGGAACGTGCGGTCCACGCCCGCTCGCCTGGCCACTGCGGTCACCGACACCTCCTCGCCTGAAGCCTGGAGATCGCGAAGCGCCTGGGCAACCCGAGCGCGACGGCGCTCAGTGTCGGCCTGGCGGCCAAGGACCATCGCTTCCGTGCGACGGGAGCCGGTCTTACTCATCGATCAGGGCCTCTCTGGTCGAACGTCTGGCACCGGCTGGCCGACGCGAGGCATGCCGAGCATGACAGCCCGGCTCTTGCGGATGGTCACCATCGCCTCCTGCACTTGGTCCTGCTCGTCCATCTCGAGCTCAGCGAGTGACTCCTTCACGTTGGCGATCAGCCGGCGCACTCTTTGGATCTCGTGCTCCGACGGCGTCGCCTCGGCCTTGGCCCACTCGTCAGCGGTAGTAAGAGCCGCGATCCGCTCGCGCGTCTGAAGCAGATCGGACAGGTATCGCTCCAGATCCGGAAGGTAGGACACGTCGGTGTTGAAGTGGTCGCAGCCCACGCACCGGAACCGGATCGGACACTCGCCCCCACCAGCCTGGACGTTGGACGGCTCCCCACACCCACCGAACGCCACCGGGACCGACTCCAGGCCCCGTCGCACATGCTCGGATTCCATCAACTGCCTGGCCTCGCGCCAGATCCGGTTCCCGTGCCGGTCGAAGTGGAACCGCGCGACGGTGTCAACCGCCCTGCGAGTTCGCTCCTCCGTCACCCTGTAATACCGGCGGGTCGACTCCAGAAGATCATGATCCATCAGCTTGCGGAGCTGGTCGATCGGCACGCCCGCGTCAGCGTGTCGCTGGGCATAACTGTGCCGGTAGGCATACATCACAACCTTGGACCGGTCGAACTCCGTCTTGCCGTCCTCCATCAGCAGCGGGGACATCTCCGCAACCCAGTCCGAGTGCCGTTCCCCCACCGTGCCCATCGCGACCGACCGGGTGCCACGCGGGTTGCGAATCGGGGCCGGCAACAGCACCAGCTCCGACAGCGGCGTGTCCGGGAACCACGTACGAACTCGATGTTGCTGATCCCGGATCACATCGACGGTGGCCTGGGCAATCGGCAGACGGATGCCCAGCCGGTTGCACTTGATGTTTGTCCAGATCAGCTCGTGCTTGCCCTTGGAGTCAGTGGCCAGACAGTCCCACTCCAGCGTGCAGATCTCATCGGGCCGGCGTCCGGTGTCGATCATCAGGTCGATGGCCACCCGGACCTCACGCGAGGCCATCTCCTCCAGTCTGTCCAGCTGCCCGCAGACCTGCCGCATCACCACCGTCGGCAGGTCTCGGGGCTTCTTGCGCTTGTCTTCCTTCGGGATGTCCGACTCCCGCAGCGCGAAGTCCTCCGAGACGCCCGCCATCGGGCCGCCCGGACGTGACGCGCCGAGCGCGCGGGTGCGGTTGAGGAGTTTCCGCAGCATCCGAAGGGTGTTCCACCGAAGGTTGTCGGTCATGTCGGAATCGTGCTGGCTGACTTGGAAGGTCAACCGGCCGAGGAAGTTCTCGATGTCTGCCCGGTCAACGGAGGTCGGGATTTCACCACGGTCCTCGCGGAAGGCCCGCAAACTCTTCGACAGCCGACCGACCGCGCCGATATGGGCCTGCAGGAACCGGGTCGCGCTCTTGCCATAGTGACGCGGCAACTCCTCGACAATCCACATCATCACCGCCTCACGCAGCCACTTCTGGGTGATACCCGTGAAGTCCAGCACTCCACGGTGACCCCACGCCCGAGCGTCCCAGCGGTCCGGCTTGCGCCGCTCCACCTCCGGGTCCAAGAGCGCCTGGACCACGTGATCCCGCAGCAGCCGGGCATTAATAGCCGCCGTGTTCTTCTTGCCCGTCCGCTCGCCATCGGGCACGTCCATCAAGGACAAAAACTCGTGCCGACGAAGCCAGTTGACCGTCGATCGCAGCTTCTGCGGTGACACCTTCACCTCCTGCCCGATCCGCTCCTGCAACGCGAACAGCACCTCGACGACCAGCAGCGGAGACAGCCCCAGCAGCGGCACCACCCCCGGACTCGTCAGCGTCGGCGCCTCCGTCCGGGCCCAGCGCGCCTCATCCGAGGCCTCCGGCTCACCGTCCCGCACCAGGCGCTTCCACTTCGTTTTGTGCGCCTGGCAGTACGGGCTCGTGGTCAGTTCCCGCTCGCGCGAGCACGCCAGCACGCCGCAGATCCCCAACGGGGGCATCGGTTTGACCTGCGGGTGCGCGAAGAACTCCTCCATCGGCAGACCCAGCTTGCGAAACCGCGATCGGTGTGGCCCGCACAGCTTGGACACCGAACTGCTCCACATCCGCGCGCAGTTCAGAACCGAACAGCGCTCCCGCGGCTTCTTCTTCTCTGCCTCCGCGCTGCCCACGAACTCCTCCAGCGGGAGCTTGGAGCGGTTCCACTTGCTCTGGCAGAGACTGCACAACCCTGACGTCAAGATTGCCTCGGCAGAGCAGATGGCATTGATACAAGGTGTCCACGCCAGCAGCGGGTGCCCCGGCTGAATCGTCAGCGTTCGGCTGTCCTCATCCCAGCCCGCAGCCTCCACCAAAAACTGCGGATCCAGGCGAGCTTTGAACCGCTCCACCTTCGGATCAGCACCGATGGACCGCTCACTCTCACGTACTTCTGCGAGCGTTGTCATCACTGGCCCGCTCCGTCCGTGGTCAGCACCCTCGGTGAGGGGACCCGCTCGACGACGTTCCGCAGGGCTTGTGAGTCGGGATGCAAATAGGGGAGCAACGACTCAGGGGATTCGTGGCCCATCAGCTCCGACAACTCATCCCAGTCCGCCCCTGCCGCTCGCGCGTTACTGGCAAAAGCGTGACGGAGCTGATGTGGTCGGACCCTGCGTGCCAAGCTGGCCCGCTCGCTGAGCGCGGTCATCAACTCGTTCACTGCTCGCGGCGGCATCGGCGTACCCAGTGGCTCCCGCTGCAGGTTCACCAACACGAAGTCGCACGCATCCGCCGCGCGGCAGGCGATCCGCTCCATCACATACCGGTCGTGCGCTTGCACCAGCAGCCGATCGACAGGGACCACCCGCTCGCGGCGGGACTTGGCCCACGCTCCGTTCGGGTTCAGCTCGCGCCGCACCACGTGCAAGTGCGGTCCGGCCACCGCGCAACCCAGAGACACGGAACTGAGCAGGAAATGGATGTCCTCCCGCCGCAGCCCGACCAGTTCCCCCCGGCGCAGACCGCCCCTGCCCATAAAGAGGAGCATCATCCGGTCCCGCGCCGTCCGGCAGGCCCGCAGCAGCGCGAGGATCTCCTCATCGCTGGCCCGGTCCACCGGTCGCTTCGGCTCCTTCATCCGGTGCCGTACTCCCAGACGCACCCCCGCCGTCGAGCCCTCGCCCCTTGCTGCGGCTGGCAGATCCGCCGTTGAAGCCAAGTCGAACAGGACTGGCAGCACCCACTGCGGCGCGTCACCATGTGTCACCGCATGCGCGACCATCCCACGCACCGCTGTCAGTACCCCGTTGACCCGTTTCTCACCGCGCGCTGGCTTGCGCCCCGGACCGACCATCAGCGCCGCCCCCGGCGACGGATCGATGCCCGACATGCCTTTCGGCGCGTGCCGCAGCCACGTCATGAACAGGCCCAAGTCCGGTGCCGCAGTGCGCCAGTCCCGGTCCGTGCGCAAACACCAGCGCAGGAACAACGCGAGCGCGTACGCGTAAGTCTCCGTAGTCGACTCGGCCTTGCCCTTGCCGAACCGGACGTGTTGCAGGAACCGATCCGCAGCCGCCACTGGAACGAACAAGTGGTCCAACACCGTCCAGTACCTCTGCCCTGAAGGCAAGGTCACAGGAAACGCTCTCAACCTGGTGCTCTCTCAACTGATGTACGCCATGCAACGTGAGCTACACCCCAACAGGTGTGTTGCACACCGAGTTTCGAGAGACTGTCATGCCACGTCACACCACAGAATATCGCCCCCTACAAAACGCTGCACAATCCCGCGGACATCGAGCGCCGCGGCCTGCGGCTCGGCGACACCGTGACCGTGTACAAGGCGGGCGACATCATCCCGCGGATCGAGGCTCCGGTGGTGGAGCTGCGCACCGGCGAGGAACGGGCCGTCGAGCTGCCGGCCGTCTGCCCCGGCTGCCAGGGGGAGATCGACCGGAGCCAGGAGCGGTGGCGGTGCGCGCAGCCGGCCGACTGCGGGCGGATCGCCGCGATCCTGTACGCCGCCGGGCGCGACCAGCTGGACATCGACGGCCTGGGCGAGACGTACGTACGGGCGCTGGTCGAGGCCGGCCGGGTCAGGGACGTGGCCGACCTGTTCGGGCTGGACCACGTGGCGCTCGCGGAGGCAGCGGGGAGCGAGAAGCGGGCCGTGAAGCTGCTGGAGCAGCTCGAGGCCGCGAAGGGCAGGCCGCTGGCCCGGGTGTTCTGCGCGCTCGGGGTCGTCGGCACCGGGCGGGGCATGTCCCGGCGCATCGCCCGCCACTTCGGGACGATGGAGGCGATCCGGGCCGCCGATGCCGCCGCGATGACGGAGGTCGAACTGGTCGGGGACACCAAGGCGGCCGGGATCGTCGCCCAGGTCGCATCGCTTGGACCGGTCATCGACAAGCTGGCCGCGGCCGGGGTCAACCTCACCGAGCCGCAGGTGGAGCGCCCCGCCGGCGGAGCGGGCGCGGACGGTCCGCTCGCCGGTCAGAGCGTGGTGGTCACGGGGAAGATGACGGGTGCGCTGGCGGCGTACGACACGCGCGACAAGGTGCGCGAGCTGATCGAGCGGGCGGGCGGGAAGTCCGCGAGCGGCATATCGGGGCGCACGACGCTGCTCGTGGCGGGAGCCAAGGCCGGCAGCAAGGTGGCCAAGGCCGAGGAGGCCGGCATCGAGATCGTCGGTGAGGAGGCGTTCGCCGAGCGGATCGCCGCGTTCCTCACCTGCTGAGCGGTTCGGGCGGCGGCGGGGTGACGGCCAGGACCGGCGGGGCCGGCGAGGTGTACCGGTGGCCGCAGGGGTCGAAGACCAGCATCACCGGCCGGCCCGGACGCTGGCGCCAGGAGATGCGTTCCGGTGCGCTCGCGCACACGGGGCAGTACGGCAGCGGGCTCGGCTCCGCCGGACCCTCGGGGGCGGCCTCGAGCCGGGGCATGGGGTGCGGTGCGCGCATGGGGGCTCCCTGGACCGGCGGTTGTGCTCCTGGCACTGTGCCATGGACCGGCCCCTGGACGCACGGGCCGATCGTCCAAGGTTCCGGCAGGTCAGAGGTGCGCTCCCGCGGGCCCGCCCCCGGGGTGGCCGCTGGGGCCGCGCCGCGTCCCGGGGCGGCCGAGAGCGGGACACCGGATCGTGTCCCGTCGGCTGGGCCGCCGACCGGCGGACGAAGGCGCCGGGGTGCGCAGGACGTACTCCTGCGCACCCCGGCGCCTTCACGTCCTTCCGGCGATCACGCGGCCTTCGCGATCTCCGGGTGCTCCTTCAGCCAGGCGCGGACCGCCTGCTGCTCCTTGCCCTTGCCCGCCTCCTGGATCTTCGCCTCCAGGCCGGTCAGCTGGGTTTCGGACAGCTTGAACGAGCGCAGCCAGGAGGCCACTTCCGGCTCATCGGCGGCGAAGCCCTTGCGGGCCAGGGTGTGGATGCCGTCGCCCTGGCCCCAGGCCCCCTTGGGGTCCTCGAGCTTCTTCAGGTCGTACGAGGCGTACGCCCAGTGCGGCGACCAGAGGACGACCGCCACCGGCTCCTGCTTCTCGTAGGACCGCTTGAGCTCGGCGAGCATGCCGGGGGTCGATCCGTCGACGACCTGGTACTCGCCGTCGAGGCCGTACTCCTTGAGCAGTTTGCCCTTCAGGATCCCCATCGCGCCGGCGCTGGGCTCGATGCCGATGATCCGGCCCTTGAACTCGCTGCCCTTGCCCTTGAGGTCGGCGAGGGAGGTGACGTCCTTCACATAGGAGGGGACGGACAGTTCGATGGAGGTCGGGCCGTACCAGGAGCCGAGGTCGTCCAGCTTGTTCCCGTACTTCTCCCAGTACTGGGCCTGCGTGACCGGCAGCCAGGCGTCGGTCTGGAAGTCGACCTGGCCACCCGCCAGCCCGGTGAACAGGGCGCCGAGCTCCAACTGCCGTGCCTCCACCCGGAAGCCGCGGCGCTCCAGGAGCTCCTTCCACAGGTAGGTCGAGGCGATGCCCTCGTCCCACGGGATGTAGCCGATGCTGATCTTGCGGCCCTTGCCGATGCCGTCGGCCCCGGCGGCGGCCGGCTGCCCCGAGCCGCCGAAGGTGTTCAGGCCGCCCGCGACGAGGGCGAGGAGCACGGCGCCGGTGACGGCGAAGGCCGGCTGGGGGCGGTGGTTCCACATCTTGGCGGCGCCGCTCGCGGCGGCCTGCGCCTTGGCCAGCGCGCGCCGGCCGAGCGGGGAGACCTGGCGGCCCAGCGCCCCGGTCATCCGGTCCAGGTACATGGCGAGGATGACGATGGAGATGCCCGCCTCGAAGCCGAGGCCGATGTCGACGTTGCCGATGGCCCGGTAGACGGCTCCGCCGAGCCCGCCTCCGCCGACCATGCCGGCGATGACGACCATGGACAGGCCGAGCATGATGACCTGGTTGATGCCCGCCATGATGGTGGGCAGGGCCAGAGGCAGCTGGACGCGCACGAGGGTGTCGCGCGGGGTCGTCCCGAAGGCGTCGGCCGCCTCGACCAGTTCCGCGTCGACCTGGCGGATGCCGAGCTCGGTCATCCGTACGCCGGGCGGCAGCGAGAAGATGATGGTCGCGATGATGCCGGGCACCACGCCCACCCCGAAGAAGATGATGCCGGGGATCAGGTAGACCATGGCCGGCATGGTCTGCATGAAGTCGAGGACGGGCCGCAGGACGGCGCTGACCCGGTCGGACCGGGAGGCCCAGATGCCGAGCGGGACCGCGAACACCAGCGTGACGAGGGTCGCGACCAGGACCAGGGAGAGCGTGGACATCGCGTCGGCCCACAGGCCGACGGAGTCGACGAGTGCGAAGCCTGCGAAGGCGAGGAGCGCGGCGAGCAGCCCGCGCAGCCACCACGCGGCGATGGCGAGGATGCCGGCGAACAGCAGCGGGGCGGGCGCGTCCAGCACGGCGTGGATGCCGTCGTACAGGCCGGTGACGAGCGCGCTGACGGCGTCGAACAACCAGGACAGGTGGCGCTGGAGGAAGTCGACTCCGCTGTCGACCCAGGCGCCGAGGTGCAGGCGGGGCATCAGGCGGCCACCTCCGTGCAGCGCACCGGTGCGCGCTGTTCGTCGCCGATGACGGCGACGAGGCGGTCCTGCGTTACGGAGCCCACGACGACCCCGGCGTCGTCGGTGACGGCGACGGGGTGCGGGACCCGGGCGCTGACCGCGCACAGGTCGGCGAGCGGGGTGTCGGCGGTGACGCTGGGGCAGCCGCAGGCGCAGCTCCCGGCGGCGGGAGCGGTCATCACGGCGTCGGCGGTGAGCACCCGGGAGCGGTCGACGTCCTGGATGAAGGAGGCGACGTAGTCGTCGGCGGGGCGGGTCAGGATGTCCTCGGCGGTGCCCTGCTGGACGATGCGGCCGTCGCGCATGACGGCGATGCCGTCACCGAGGCGCATGGCCTCGCCCAGGTCGTGTGTGATGAACACGATGGTCTTCTTGAGCCGCTGCTGGAGCTCCAGCAGCTGGTCCTGCATGTCGCGGCGGATCAGCGGGTCCAGCGCGCTGAAGGACTCGTCCATCAGCAGCAGGTCGGCGTCCGTGGCCAGGGCGCGGGCGAGGCCGACGCGCTGCTGCATGCCGCCGGACAGCTCGTCGGGCCAGGACGCCTCCCAGCCGGCGAGCCCGCACAGCTCCAACGCCTCGGCGGCGCGGCGCTCGCGCTCGTCGCGGGCGACGCCCTGCACCTCCAGCCCGTAGGCGGCGTTCTCGAGCACGCTGCGGTGCGGGAACAGCGCGAAGTGCTGGAAGACCATGCTGATCTTGGTGGAGCGTACGTGGCGCAGCTCACGCCGGGAGAGCGAGGTGAGGTCCTGGCCGTCGAAGAGAATGCGCCCCTCGGTGGGTTCGAGCAGTCCGTTCAGCATGCGCAGCAGCGTGGACTTGCCGGATCCCGACAGACCCATGACGACGAATATCTCGCCGGGCTCGACGCGGAACGAGGCGTCGATCACAGCGGCCGTCGTGCCGTCGGCGCGCAGCTCGTCGCGGCCGGCGCCGCCCCGGAGCGCGCGGACCGCGGCAGCGGCGTCGCCGGGTCGCCTTCCGAACACCTTGTAGACGTGCTCGGCCTGGAGCGTGGACACATACACCTCGCGGGTCGTACCGGAGACGGCCTGCGCCCGGCCGGTGGGGCCGGGCGGGGCCGTGGAGCGGTGCGGGATCCGCCCGCCCCCGCGCCGGCCGTGTCACGGCCGGCGGAGGGGTCCGCTCCGGATCCGCGGGTGCCCACGTCGCTCCGGGGTAAACGCCGAGGTGATCCACCTCACGCGTGTGCGGCCTGCGGCTCGGGATCCGGGTCCTCCAGCATGGAGGCGCGCAGGTGGGCGAGGAGGCGGGTCAGCAGGCGCGAGACCTGCATCTGCGAAATGCCGAGCGCGGCGCCGATCTGGGCCTGGGTCAGCTCCTCGCCGAAGCGCATCTGCAGCATGCGGCGCTCGCGGTCGCTGAGCTGTTCGAGCAGCGGCGCGAGGGTCTGGATGTCCTCGACGAGCTCCAGGGCCGGCTCCTCCTCGCCCATGACGTCCGCGAGGGTGTGGCCGTCGGCCGAGCCGTCGCCGCCCTCCGCGTGCGCGGTGTGCGGGGCGTCCAGGGAGCCGCTGGTGTGTCCGTTGGCGGCGACGAGACCCTCTATGACCTCCTCCTCCGCCAGGCAGAGGTGGCCGGCGAGATCCGCGACCGTGGGCGAGCGGTCGAGCGTGGTGGTCAGCTCCTCCTTCGCCTTGGCGATGTCGATGCGCAGCTCCTGGAGCCGGCGCGGGACGCGGACGGCCCAGGACGTGTCCCGGAAGTGCCGTTTGATCTCGCCTGTGATGTACGGCATGGCGAGGGTGGCGAACTCGTTCTCGCGGGCCGGGTCGAACCGGTCGATCGCCTTGATCAGGCCGATGGTGCCGACCTGGACGATGTCCTCGATGTCGCCTCCGTCACCCCGGCCGCGGAAGCGGCGGACGGCGTACTGGACGAGTGAGGCGTTCATCTCTATGAGTGCGTTGCGGACGTACTGGTGCTCCGGCGTGCCTTCGGGCAGTTCTCGTAGCCGCCGGAAGAACACCCGTGAGAGCTCCCTCGCGTCCGCGGGGGCCACCTCCCTTGGCTCCTCGATCCGCGGCAGGTCCGCGATCCGGGCGGCCTGGATGCCGCGGCGCGGACCGGGGACGACAGCGGCGGTTTCGGAAGTGGAGGACGGGGCAGGGGCGGGCATGGGGTTCGCTCCTTGGGCTTGTCGGCTTGCGGCGCGGGACCTTGACTGCCGTAGATGGTGGTCTCTTTCAGCTTATACGTCAAGAATTGCCGGAAATGCGGCCGTCCACTTACTCGCGCGCGCACGCGAGGGCACACAGCCGCACACACGACCGGCGGGTCGGATTCCTCGTGCATACGGCCGTTCGCCAGACGGCCGTTCGGGCTACGGCGGTGCGGAGCCGTCCTCGCCCTCGCCCCGGCGCTCGCACTCGGGGCGGACACCGGGGCCTCGGCCGCGGGCCCGCGGCAGGCCCGGCGGCTCGCCGCGGACCCGTCCGTCGCCGAGGTCGCGCAGAACCGGAAGGTGCGGCCCGACGCCACCCGGCCGGACCCGCCGTCCTGGGGCATCGACCGGACCGACCGGCGCAGGCTCCCGCTCGACGGGAGCTGCACGTCGTGTCCGTCCGCGCGCTCGACCGGTCGGGCGAGGGCACCACGGAGCAGGTGGTCGCCGGAATCGCGCCGCCGGCCCGCCGGTCGGCCCCGGTCGGCCCGTCTCAGGTGATGCGGAATCCGGTCACCGCGCGGTCCCGGTGGAAGGTCAGCCGGTCCCAGATGGGGAAGGCGAGGTCGGTGACGGCGAGCAGCCGGCCGGTGTCGTCGTGCAGGGTGCGGCGCACGGTCAGGCCGCAGACCGGGACGGCGGCCGGCGGGTGGCTGCTGCGGGTCATGGTGAGGGTCTCGGCGACCCGGCCCTGCTCGGCGGCCCGGTCGAGCCACCGGTGCAGCGGCCCGAGGTCCTCGTCGCGGACGGCCGAGCGGTCGCGGTAGCCGGCGAGTCCGGGGCTCTCTGCGATCACGCGCGGGCAGAGGTACGTGACGGCGTGCCGGAGGGTCTGCCCCGACGGGTCGCGCTCGCGGCGGTGGTGGACCAGGGTGCGGTCCCCGCCGCGCATCCCGAGCAGCGCGGCGAGCGAGGGCGGCACGGTGACCGGGGTCAGCCAGCTCCGGGCGGGCGGCGCGGCGGCGGGTACGGCGGCCGGTGCGGCCGCTCCGCGCGGAGCAGCCGGGCCCACCTTGGCCGGATCCTGACGGCCCGGCACCGGGCCCGGCGAAGCTACCCCAGCAGCGGGTTCGGGAGCGGAATGTAGCGCGCGTCCGCGCCGTCCGCACGCGTCCAGCGCAGCAGCAGGTTCGTCTTGGCCGGGAGGGCCGGGGCCGAGAGCAGCTCCGCGATCTCGGGAAGGCCGCGTTCGGCGTCGTAGCGCAGGAACTCCTCGCGTACCGCCGGCCACACCGTGGCGGCGGCGTCCGGGTGCTCCTCGGCAAGCGCCCCCGCGACCTCGGTCAGGTGATTGACCACCAGGCAGTAGACCAGCCGCTGCCAGGCGTCCGCACGCTCCACGTCCGGCAGGAGCTTCACCCCCTCCGCATCCCGGAACAGGGCCTGTACCGGCATGCCGTGGGCATCGACCGCGACGAGGGTGTTCTGCAGGTGCGCCTCCAGGACGACGCCGTGCCGGGCGAACAAGTCCAGTACGGGCGGCACGACATGGCGCAGATACGCCCGCCACCAGCCGGCCGGATCGGCCGTCGCGGCCAGCGGGCTGCCCGCGAAGCCCTCGGCGAGCGCCGCGGCCGCCAGCGGCGTGGCCCCGGGCTCCACCTGTGCACGCAGGCCGTCGCGGACCAGGACGGCGAGTTCCTCGAAGGCGAAGGACGCGGTCCGGTAGCCGCGGTCGGAGAGCCAGACCGCATTCGAGCCGGAGCTGCGCAGATCGGCGAATCCGGCCTCGACCGCGGCGTCCGCGCGGCGCAGTTTCAGCAGGTCGTGCCGCCACAGCCGGCGCACGTCGTTGGTGATCCGGACGTCGAGGCTGAACTTCACGAAGAGATCACCGTCGTCCTCGCCTTCACCCTCGCCCTCACCCTCGCCCTCGCCCTCGCCGGGCACGTACAGGGTCCGGATCGAGGCGGTCGGCCAGGCCGGGACCCGCCCCGGGCCGAGCCGCAGCAGCCGCCCGTCGGCGAAGGCCTCGCGTACGGCCTCTGAGCCGCCCACCAGGTCCAGCTGCCACGGATGCGCGGGCAGCAGCCGGTATCCGGCAGGCGGGCGCGGGCCGTCGAGCAGCCCGGCCAGCGAGTCGATCGCATCGGCCGCGGCCGGCCCGCCCTCCTCGGCCACCTGGTCCTCGCGCAGCCCCAGGAAGACCAGCGGGAACCGGGCGTACGCCTCCGGCGCGTACGGCAGCCAGCTCGCGGCGGGCGCGCCGCCCCGGGCCTTGGGAGCGGGGTGGTACGGGTGTCCCATGACCAGGGACTGCTCGGAGAGGACGTACGGGTCCTGCGGGGTCGCGGCCGAGGCGCGGGCGGCCAGCAGCGCGGCGACGGCCTCGCGGCTGTCGGAGATCTCGACCGGGAGCTCGTCGTTCACCGCGCCCGTGTACCGGTGCAGCTCGTCGGCGGTCAGTTTGACCAGCTCGGCGTGACCGAGCGGACGCCAGCCGTCCGCCGTGCGCAGTTCGGGGCGTACCGGCCTGCGCCCGCCCCGCACCCGCAACAGCCGCCCGCTGCCGCGCAGTCGGTGGACTCGCGCCGCGGGGGCGTCGTCCCCCGCGGCGGCGAACTCGTCGGCGGGATCGGCCGCTTCCCGCAGCAGGCAGTTCAGCAGCGGGCTGGCGGCGTACGCGTCGGCTGCGGTGTTGAGGTCCACGGATTCCATTCGGTCCATCCAGTGCGCCGGGGGTTCGCGGGGCGTACCCCCGGCCGTGATCTTCAGTATCCGCGATGATGAAGTGATCATCGCGTCACCCGTGAGAGGAACAGGGCCCTGGATCCCAGCATGAACCCCCCCGCCTCCCCGGCCGAAGAGGCCGTGTCCGCCGAACTGGCCGAGGTGCGCCCCGCCCTCGGTTCCGCCTACGAAGCCGCGCTCGGCGGCGCCCGGGCCGCCGTACTGACCCGGCTGTGGCGGGCGCTGGCCTTCGAACCGCTGCCGTGGGTGGAGCGCCGGGAGCGGGGGCCCGGCGGCCTGACGCTCCTGCTGTCCGGGGGCAGGCGGCTGGAGGGCCCGCTGCCGGACCCGTACGCGACCGGCCCGTACGTGTCCGAGGTGCTGCTCGACGGCACCCCGCACCGGCAGGCCGGGCGGCTGGTGGCGGCGCTCGGGGTGCCGCACGCGGACGCGTTCGCCGCCGAGCTGGACGACAGCACGGCCTCCCTCGCGCTGTCCCGGGCCGGACAGCCGACCGGGGAGGAAGCGGCTCCGCACACCACCTGGGAGTGGGAGCAGCGGGTGGTGGACGGGCATCCGTACCACCCCAACTGCCGCTCCCGGCCCGGATTCTCGGTGGCCGAGCAGCTGGCGTACGCACCGGAGCACCGGCCGGTGGCCGAGCTCGGGCTGGTCGCCGTACCGGCCGGGGAATGCCTGGTCACGGGCGCCTGGCCGGCCGAGCTGAGGGAGGGCGGCCGGCTCCTGCTGCCGGTGCACCCGTGGCAGGCGGAACACGTCCTGAAACAGACGGGCCGGGGGCCGGGTGCGCTGCGCCCCGGCTTTGCGGCGCATCCTCTGATGGCCCTGCGCACCCTCTCCCCCGTGGCAGGCGGTGCCCACGTCAAGACGGCGCTGAGCACCCGGCTGACCTCCTCCGTACGGGACATTTCCGAGTACTCCATCGAGATGGCGGCCGCGGTGTCCGCCTTCGCACAGGCCCTGTCCGAGCGGCTCGACGGGCAGCTGCACATCACCCGCACCCTGGGCGCCGCGACCGCGCACAGCCCGGACCTGGCGGCGGTGCTGCGCGAGCCCCCCGAGGTGTACGCGGACGCCGCGGCGGGCGAGTGGGTCGCGCCGGTGGCGGCCCTGGCCCTGTCGCCGTTCGCGCGCTCGGCGTCCTGGCGGGCCGAGTTCGCCCGGCTCGCGCTCTCGGTGTGCCTGCGGGTGCTGGACCTCGGGGTGGCCCTCGAGGCCCACGGCCAGAACCTCCTCGTCGTCCTGTCCTCGACCGGGGCCCCGCTGCGGCTGGTCTACCGCGACCTCGCCGACATCCGGATCAGCCCGGACCGGCTCGCCCGGACCGGCCTGGCGGCGCCGCCCCTCTCGGGCCGGCTGGTCACCGACGACGTGACCCTGCTGCGGCGCAAACTGTTCGGTTCCCTGCTGACCGGGGCCCTGGGGGCCACCGCAGGTTCGGCGGCGGCCTTCGGCGAGGCGCTGGCCCAGACCGCCGGCCTCCCGGCCACCGCCGACGCCGAGGCCCTGCTGACCGCGCCGCTGCCGACCAAGGCCCTGACGCTGATGCGGCTGAGCCCCGGAATCCCGGGCGACCAGTGGGCGGAGCTGGACAATCCGCTGGCCGAGGCCGCCCGGCAGGGCCGGGCGGGCTAGTGTCACAGGGCATGAAGGAGACCTCGTACCTGAACTCCGTACGGGCGTCCTACGACGCCGTCGCGGTCGACTACGCCCGGCTCCTCGGTGCGGAGCTGGCGAACAAGCCCCTGGACCGGGCCATGCTGGCGGCCTTCGCCGAGTGCGTGCGCGGCGACGAGGGCGGCGCGGCCCGGGCGGTCGCGGACCTGGGCTGCGGTCCGGGGCGCGTGACGGCCCATCTGGACGTGCTGGGCGTACGGACGTTCGGCGTCGACCTGTCCCCCGCAATGGTGGCGGTGGCCCGGCGGACGTATCCGGGCCTGCGCTTCGAGGTGGGCTCGATGGCGGCGCTGGACATCGCGGACGGGGTGCTCGGCGGGGTCCTGGCGTGGTACTCCACGGTGCACACCCCGCCGGGGGAACTTCCCCCGCTGTTCGCGGAGTTCGCCCGGGTGCTCGCGCCGGGCGGTCATCTGCTGATCGCGTTCAAGGCCGGCGACGAGAAGGTCCGGCTGGAGCACGCGTACGGGCACCCCGTCGACCTCGACGTGTACTGGACCCCGCCGGAGCTGATCGCCGGCCTGCTCGCCGGCGCCGGCCTGGAAGAGGTGGCCCGCCTGGTCCGCCGGCCCGCGGACTACGAGAAGTCCCCCCAGGGCTTTCTCCTGGCCCGCAAGGCCTGAGGCGCCGGAGGTCTAACGGCTGCCCTCCAGCACCTCCAGCCGCTGCTGGGTCAGCCGCAGGAGCCTCGGCTCGAGGCTCGGCAGGGCCCGCAGCAGGCGGACGAGTTCGGGGCCGGCGTCGCGGGCCGCCGCCTGGTCCTTGAGCTGGGTCCAGCAGTAGAGGGCGCCCGCCGCGGCCGCGAGGACCTCGGGAGCGTCAGGCGGCTGGTGCTCCAGGCGGGTGCGCCCGGCATTGATCCACAGTTGGGTCGCCGACCGGTAGTTTCCGGCCATCCGGGCGAGGTCGGCGCGGATCTCCGCCCAGTGGGTGGCCTCGGGCGAGGTGTGCCCGTGGGTCTGCAGCACGTGCTGCTCCCAGGCCTGGGCGAGCGTGGCCGCCTCCTGGTGCCGCCCGCCGGCGGCAAGGGCGTGGATGTGCGGCCGAGGGTCCGGAACCCGCTCCGGCCGCTCCGGCTGCTCCGGCCTCTCCTGGGCACCGGGCGCGGTCAGCTCGCGCGTCGCCGGCAGGACGAGGGTGCCGGGCGGCAGGGCGGCGGCTCCGACGGCGAAGGCGTGCAGCTGCAGGTTGGTGGGGCGGGTGGGGCTGCGGCGCAACTGGGCGATCCAGTGGCGGGTGTACGAGCTGACCCGCTCCTCTCCGCCGGCGAAGGCAGGCGGGACGACCACCCCGTACACGTCGGCGGAGGGTGAGGCGGGCAGGCTCCCGTACTCCTGGAGCACCGGCCAGGCGGACTTGTCGGCGACGAGGTCGAGCACCACCGTGGTCGGCCCGGCGGACCGGGCCCCGAGCTCGGTCCCCAGCCAGTCCCAAGGGAGCGCCGTGTAGCGGACGGTGGAGGCCGTGGTCCCCGCCAGCGCGAGATGGAGGCGGTGCCCGCGGCGGTCGAGGGTGAGCCTCCCCGACAGGTAGACCAGGAGCGGCCCCGGCGTGGCCGCGGCGGCGCGCAGCCGCATCAGCACGGTGTTCGGATCCCGGGCCCCGTCGAGGTACGTGGTGTCGCTGGGGACCTGGCTGTTCAGCAGCGCCGGCACGGGCAGTACCCCGAGCGCGGCCAGGTTCGCGCTGGGCGCGACCTGAACGGCCCGCCGCCGCACGGCGGCGTCGCCCGCTATGAGAAGAACATGCCCCCGCTGCTGCCTGCCGGCTCCGTCGATCTGCATGGGCAGACCGTACTCACCTCACGAGCCGGTCGCAGCACCGGTGATCGGATTCCCCCTGACGGCGGCGGCGCCTGCGCTGCCGAAATGCGCTGTTCCGCTGCGCCGCTCGCAGTGCCTCGGCCCCGCCGGCACACCGGACGCCCCCGGAATCCGCGGAGTTGAGGTGTGCCCGGTCGAGTGGGATTCCTCCACGGCCGGTTTGCGCGCAAGCCGGCCCGGAGCTTCTCCGACGCCCGGATGATCCACGGCTGCCGATCTGCGCGTGACGGCGCTGACGGTGGAGCCCTGCCGGCCGGACTCGGCGCAGACCCGCACGTGCGGTGGTCAGAATAGGTTCGACCGTGGCCTCGCCACGCTGTTGCTTCACCATGCGGCCGGCGTGGACGGCCTGTCGCCGGCCGGAGGCCGTGGGCCGTTCGGGGGGCAACACGGTCGCCGTGGGCCCGCCTTCGCTCCGATCGGCCCGGGCGATGGCAGGAAGGAGGGATGAGCCTCCATCGCCGCCAGCTCCTGGGCAGCGCCCCCGCGGCCGTCCTCGCCGCCGTAGGGGCGGTCGGGGCCCTCGGGGCGGGAACGCCTGCCCGCGGTCCGGACTGGGCGGCGCTCGCCCGCGGGATCGACGGGCGGCTGGTGCTGGCGGGCGACCGCGACTACCCCGAGGCCCGGCAGGTGTTCCAGCCCCGGTACGACACGGTCGCGCCGGGCGCGGTGGCCTATCCCGCGCACGCCGCCGACGTGGCCGTCTGCCTGGACTTCGCCCGCCGCTCCGCCGTCCCCGTGGTGCCGCGCGGCGGCGGCCACAGCTACGCCGGCTGGTCCACCTGCGCCGGCGGACTCGTCGTCGACCTCGGCGCCATGGACCGGCTGACCGTCGAGGGGGCCGGCGTGCGGATCGGCGCCGGAGCCCGGCTCGGCGACGTCAACCGGACCCTCGCCGGGCAGGGCCTGGGCATCCCCACCGGGCTGTGCCCCACCGTCGGGATCGCCGGGCTCACCCTGGGCGGCGGGCTGGGCCTGGCCTCCCGGGCGTACGGGACCACCTCGGACCGGCTGACCGGCGTCACCGTCGTCACCCCCGACGGGGTCGTGCGCGAGGCCGACGCCACCCGGGATCCGGGGCTGTTCTGGGCCCTGCGCGGCGGCGGGGGCGGCAACTTCGGGGTGGTCACCGAGTTCCGCTTCCGCACCCACCCGGCCGCCGACTGCGCCTACGCCGAACTCCACTGGGCCGAAGCCGACTCCGCCGCCGTACTGCGCGGCTGGCAGCGCTGGCTGGCCGCCCTGCCGGACCCCTTCTGGAGCCAGGTCGAGTTCCTCCTCGACGGCGGTCCCGCGCAGGCCCCCGCCGTCCGCGTGCTGTGCCTCGACGGGCGCGGCGAGCTCGACCGGGAGCTGACCCGGCTGTCCGGCCTGGTCGGCAGGCCGCTCCGGGACAGCTGGATCGCCGTACGTACGTACGAGGAGACACTGCGCGCCATGTCGGGCTGCTCGGAGCAGAGC
Source organism: Streptomyces sp. NPDC050448 (assembly GCF_040655295.1). Classification (NCBI taxonomy): domain Bacteria; kingdom Bacillati; phylum Actinomycetota; class Actinomycetes; order Kitasatosporales; family Streptomycetaceae; genus Streptomyces; species Streptomyces sp. NPDC050448. Next base: position 171,108 of record NZ_JBFAJR010000006.1, read on the forward strand.
GCCGCGCAGTGCCATCTGCCGGGCACCCTGCCCGGCCGGACCCCCGAGGGGCGGACCGGCCGGGAATCGTACGGCGGGCGCTGCGACTTCTGGGGCGGCGCCGGGCTGCCGGACGCGGGGGTCGCCGCGGTGCTGGCCGCCGTGCGGCGGTACGGGCGGACCGCGCCGGGCGGCGGGCTCGGCGTCGTGCAGTTCACCGGCGAGTGCGGCGGGGCGGTGAACCGGCCGGCGCCGGCCGACACCGCGTTCGTGCACCGCGACAGTGCCTTCCTCACCCAGTACCTGGCCTACTGGCCGGCGGCCGCGACACCCGCGGAGGTGGCCGTGCACCAGGGCTGGCTCGACGGGCTGTGGCGGGACCTGCGCCCCTGGGCGAGCGGGCGCGCGTACCAGAACTACATCGATCCGAAACTGCCCGCCTGGCGCGAGGCCTACTACGGGCCGAACCTCGCACGTCTCGAAGAGGTCCGGCGCGCCTACGACCCGGACCGGCTGTTCCGCTTCCCGCAGGCCATCTAGAGGAGCTCGACATGCGACGTACGTTGACCGTGGCGGCGGCGACGGCCGCCCTGCTGCTGCCCGCCGGCCCGCTGCCGGTGGCCGAGGCCGGGAGCGCCCTGCCGCCGCCCGGCAAGTGGTCCGCCCGTGAGGCGCAGAACTTCTGGACGGCCGACCGGATGGCGTCCGCGGCCCCCATGACGCCCGCTGCGGCGGCTCCGGCCACCGACCCCGGCACCGGGCAGGACTTCGACGGGATCCCGGTCGTCGGCCGGATGTTCGTGATGAAGGACGGCGGCGCGTACTTCTGCACCGCGAGCGTGGTCGCCTCCCCCGGCCGGAACCTGGTGCTCAGCGCGGCCCACTGCCTGCTCGGCACCGACGCCCGGCAGGTGGCCTTCGTACCCCTGTACACGGCGGACAACCCGCAGCCGTACGGGATGTTCCCGGTGGTGCGCGCCGCCGACGGGCGTTCGAGGGTGTGGATCGACCCCCGTTACAAGAGCCTGGGCGCCGACAAGGGGGCCGCCCTCGACGTGGCCTTCGCGCAGGTGGGGCCGGATGCCGACGGGTTCCCCGTCGAGGACGTGGTCGGCGGGAACCGCCTGGTCACCGGCGCCGGATACGAGCACGCGAAGGTGTCGCTGATCGGCTACCCGGCGTCGGCTGCGCGCCCGCGGCTGTGCGTGAACCGTACGACCAAGTTCACCAGCAAGGATCCGGGGATCCCCGGATCGTTCCTGCGGATCGACTGCACCGGGTACCCCGGCGGGACCAGCGGCGGCCCCTTCCTGAAGAACTACGACACGGTGACCGAGACCGGGGACGTCGTGGGGGTCATCGGCGGCTGGAAGACGGGCGGGGACACCCCCGACACCTCGTACAGCTCGTACTTCGGCCCGGACGTCAAGAAGTTGTACGAGCAGGCGGTTGCCGGGGCAGCGGCGAAGTCGACACCCTGACCCGGCGGGTGCGCGCGCCGCGGGTTGCCCACCGTGCGCGGGGTCGCCGGGAGCCCGTCGGCGGTCAGCCGGTCGGCGGGCGGGATCCCGAGGCCGGGGCCGGCCCCTGAAACAGGGGCGGTTCGTGTCGGTGCGCTCATGAGGCCACGGTCTGCAGCCAGACGGGGAGCAGCAGCAGGGAGACCACCGAACTCTTGATCACGAGCGAGGCGGAGAGGTCCACGCCGACGTCGTAGCGCTGGGCGAAGACGAACAGGTTCTGCGGGGTCGGCATCGCGGCGATCAGGACGAGGTACGTCAGCCACTCCCCCCGCACGCCGAACAACAGCCCGCACACCGCCCAGGCCAGCAGGGGGAAGGCGAGGCACTTGAAGGCGATGAGGGCCAGCTCCTCGCGGGAGGTGCCCCGGATGTCCAGCCCGAGGCCGCCGAGGTGGAGCCCGAGGGCGAACAGGGCGATCGGCGAGGCGCTGTCGCCGACGAAGGCGGCTCCGTCCAGGACCACCTTCGGGAGGTGCACCGAAAGGAGGTTGAGCAGGATACCGGCGTTGCAGGCGAGGACCAGCGGGGTGGCGAGCGAGGCGCCGACGGCCCGCAAGAGCCGTTGTCCGGGACCGCCCGCGGCCGGGCCGGCGCGGCCCAGCTCCATGATGGAGATGACCACCAGGGACAGTACGCAGACCTGGAAGAGGAGTACGGGGAAGATCGGCGCGGCCGTCCCGAAGAAGGTGATGAACACCGGGACGGCGAAGTAGGCGGTGTTCACCTGGACTCCGGCCATCACGCGCAGCGCCACGTCGCGGGGCTCCCGTATGCCGTGGGCACCCGAGGCGAAGGCGATGGCGAGCACCGCGAGGGCGGCGGCCGCGGCGTAGGCGCCGATGGCCCGCCAGTTGAAGAGGGCGCCGAGGTCGCTGCCGTAGATGTTGCCGAAGAGGTAGCAGGGGACGGCGAAGAGGAAGGCGTAGTCGGCGAAGGCCTTGGAGGCCTCGACAGGGACGATCTTGCGGCGGGCGAGCAGCACGCCGCCGCCGAAGGCCAGCAGCACCGGTACGAGCTTCTCGAGTGCGGCTGCCGTGCCCATGCGTACCGGCTCCCCCTGTGGTCGACGGCGAGCAGCCTACCCCTGCCCGCCGGGAGGGCCTGCGGCACATAGGCTGGTCCGATCATGAGCGATCGCGATGAAGCCCGCCGCCGTACGCCGGCATCCGCGAAGGCGGCCGGGGCGCCGATGCGGTTCACGGTGGTGCTGCGCACGCCCGCCCGGGCGGCGGAGCCCCTGTTCGCGCAGGCTCCGAAGGCCTGGCAGCGGATGCTGCCGTACGTCGTCGTCGGCATCTTCGTCGTGTCGCTGCTGCCGTCGACGATCGCCGTGCTGACCAACGACTACAAGGCGGGCGGCGGCTGGGCGGGGGCGCTGGGCGTGGCGCAGACCGTGCCGCTGCTGCTCGCGGTGACGCGGCCGGTGCCCGCGTGGGCCCTGATCCTGCTCGCGGACACGGTCGGGGCGGTGGTGCTGACCCACGCCGACAAGGTCTCCGGGCACGCGTGGCCGTGGACCCCGACGGGCATCGTCGGCTACCTGCTGCTGATGATCTGCCTGGGTCTGCGCGAGTCGATCCGGACGCTGGTCGGGGTGTGGCTGGTGACGGGCGCCGTCGGGGTGGTGCTGGGCTTCTTCCCGCCCGACGGGGTGATCACCACGGTCGCCCTCCTCTTCGTGCTCAGCGGGGCCTTCCTCGCCGTGACCGGGGCGCTGCGCGGGATCGGCGACGCCCAGCAGCGGATCGCCGAGCAGGAGAGCATCAGCGAGGCCGAGCGGGCCCGGCGGACCCTGCTGGAGGAACGGGCGCGGATCGCCCGGGAGCTGCACGACGTGGTGGCCCATCACATGTCGGTGATCACCGTGCAGGCGGACTCCGCGCCGTACCGGCTGCCCGGCATGCCGGAGCCGGTGCAGGAGGAGTTCGCGGCGATCGCGGCCAGTGCGCGCGAGTCGCTGGGCGAGATGCGGCGGCTGCTGACGGTACTGCGCGGCGACCGGGCGAACGGCGGGAACGGCGGTGACGGTCCGCCCGGCAGCGCGGGCGAGCTGGCCCCGCAGCCGGGGATCGGCCGGATCCAGCAGCTGGTCGAGGCGACCGTACGGGCCGGGCAGCCGGTGGAGTTGTCGCTCGCCGCCGGTGCGGCGCAGGCGGCGCCTCCGGCCGTGGACCTGTCGGCGTACCGGATCGTGCAGGAGGCCCTGGCGAACGTGGTGCGGCACGCGCCGGGTGCCGAGACCCGGGTGTCGGTGACGCACGACTCCGAGGAGGTCCTCGTGCTCGTGGTCAACGGACCGGCGGCCCGGGATGCCGTGGCGGCGCTGGAGAGTTCGGGCACCGGGCACGGTCTGGTGGGGATGCAGGAGCGCGTACGGTTGACGGGCGGGACGCTGGACACCGGTCCGCTGCCCGACGGCGGCTTCCGGGTCGCGGCCCGGCTGCCCCTGAACGACCCGACCGAGGACGCCAGTTGACCATCCGCGTGATCATCGTCGACGACCAGGCCATGGTGCGGGCGGGGTTCGCCGCCCTGCTGTCGGCGCAGGCCGACATCGACGTGGTGGGCGAGGCCCCCGACGGGCGGCAGGGGGTGCAGGTCTCCCGCACCGTGCATCCCGACGTGGTGCTGATGGACGTACGCATGCCGGAGATGGACGGGCTGACGGCGGCCCGGGAGCTGCTCAGCCCGCCTCCGGGGGTCGTCCACCGGCCGAAGGTGCTGATGCTGACCACCTTCGACATCGACGACTACGTGTACGAGGCGCTGCGCGCGGGCGCGTCCGGGTTCCTGCTGAAGGACGCGCCGCCGGCCGATCTGATCGCGGCGGTCCGGGTGGTCGCGTCGGGCGAGGCGCTGCTGGCGCCCTCGGTGACCCGCCGGCTGATCGCGGACTTCGTCCAGCAGCGGCCGGCGCCGCGCAGGGACCCGGCGCTGCGGCTGAACGGGCTGACCCCGCGCGAGACCGAGGTGCTCCAGCTGATCGCGCGCGGGCTCTCGAACCAGGAGATCGCCGGGCACCTGGTGCTGGCGGAGCAGACGGTGAAGACCCACATCGGACGGGTGCTGGCCAAGCTGGACCTGCGGGACCGCGCCCAAGCGGTGATCTTCGCGTACGAGGCGGGCCTGGTCCGCCCGGGCGACTCCGACTGACGCCCCGGCCGACGCCCGCCCCGGCGGCCCGGCCCGACGTGGGGGATCTCCAGGGATCTCCTCCACCCCCTACCGGGGTATGACATGCGACTTGGCTCCACGGTCCGACGTCCCGGCCGGCACCTTCTTCCTACCTTCCTCCCCGTCACGAGGAGAGGAGAAGGGGCATGCGCCGCTTCGGAAGGACCCTGGCCACCGCCGCATTGGCCGTGGCCGTGGTCGGGGGGAACGCGGGATGGGCCTCCGGCGACAGCCAGCAGGCGGTCACCGGGCCGCCGCCCGGCACCGCCGCCTGGCGGGCCGACACCGCGTCCGGCCGGCCGCTCCCCGACCCCGCGAGCGCCTCGCCGCACGACGTGGCCCGGTTCTTCGCCGGGCTGGACGACGCGGAGCGCCGGGAGCTCGTACGGCACCACCCGCTGGTGGTGGGCAATCTCGACGGAGCCCCGGTCACCCTCCGGTACGAGGCCAACCGGCTGGCCGTCCTCGCGACGGGCGAGGTGCGCTACGCCTCGCTCGCCTCACCGGGGCGGCAGATCCTCGCGTTCGATCCGCGCGGGCGCGGCCAGGTCGTCGAGGTGTTCGGGGATCTGGGGCGGGCCGCGCACGTATCGGTGATCGTGCCGGGTTCGGACAGCGACGCCACCACATACGACGCGAAGCGCGCGCCGAACACCGGTCCGGCCGGGATGGCCCGGTCGCTGCGCGCCGCGGCCGGCGAGAACACCGCGGTGGTGGCGTGGACCGGCTACACCACCCCCGTCGGGGTCGGTCTGGACGCGGCCTCCGGGCGGCTCGCGAAGGCGGGAGCGGAACGGCTGGCCCGGTTCACCACGGGCCTCGACGCGGTCGGCGCACCCGACCCGGTGCTGTTCTGCCACAGCTACGGCTCGGTGGTGGGAGGCCTTGCCGCCCGGCACACGGACGCCACCGACATCGTGGTGTTCGGCTCCCCCGGCATGCGCGCCGACACCGCCGCCGGCCTGCACACCCGGGCCCGCGTCTGGGCGGCCCGGGGGCCCTCCGACTGGATCGCCGACGTACCGAACGTGGAGATCGCCGGGATCGGCCACGGCGCCGATCCGGCCTCCGCCGCCTTCGGCGCCCGCCGGGTGCCCGCCGCCGACGCAAAGGGCCACACCGGCTATTTCGCACCGGGCACCCAGTCCCTGGCGGCCTTCGCCGCGATCGCGAACGGAGAGGCCCGATGAGCACCCTGACCCGGCTCTTGGGGGCGGCCGACCGGATCGAGCGGCAGACCCCCGCCCACCGCGACCGGGCCGTCGACGGGCTGCGCGCCCTCGCGCTGCTGGCCGTGCCGACCGGACACTGGCTGCTCGGCGGGTTCACCCTCGACGCGGAGGGCGGCCTGCACAACGCCAGCCCGCTGTCCGCGTTCGGCGGTCTCGCCCCGGCCGGCTGGGTGCTCCAGATGCTCGGCATCTTCTTCCTGGTCGGCGGCTACGCCTCGGTGCTCTCCTACCACCGCCGCCCGGGGTCCGCCGTGGCCTGGCTGAAGGGCCGGATCGCCCGGCTGGGGCGGCCGGTGCTCGGGGTCACGGCGGTGTGGGCGCTGGCCGCGCCGGTGCTGTACGCGATGGGGGTGCCGGAGGCCACGCTGCGGACGGGGGCCACGCTGGTGATCCAGCCGCTGTGGTTCGTCGGGGTGTACGTGGTGGTCACCGCACTGACCCCGTACTGCGTACGGGCGGCGCACCGGCTCGGCGGATGGGCGGCGGCCCCCCTGCTCGCCTCGGTCGCGGTGGTGGACTTCCTGCGCTACGGGCCGCTCGCCGGTTCCGTGCCCTCCTGGCTGGCGCTGGTGAACATCGCGCCGGGCTGGCTGTTCGCGTACCAGCTGGGCGTGTCCTGGGGCGAGCGGCGGATCGGGCGGCGCGGGGCCTGGCTGCTGCTGGCGGGCGGGACCGTGCTGTTCGCGGCGCTGCTGACGGTGTTCCACTACCCGGCGTCGATGGTCGGCGTACCGGGCGAGGCGCGGACCAACTCGCACCCGCCCTCGCTGCTGGTGCCGGCCCTGGCGGCGGCGCAGTCGGGGGCGGCGATGCTGTTGCGGGACCGGCTGACGAAGCTGCTCGCCCGGCCGGCGCTGTGGGCCCCGGTGGTCGTGATCAATTTGTGCGCGATGACGATCCTGTGCTGGCACCAGACGGCGATGCTGGCGGCGGCCGTGCCCGGTTCGTTCGCGGGAGGGCTGGCGGGCCTGACGACGGCGCCGGAGAGCCTGGGCTGGATCGCGGCGCGGCTGGCGTGGATGCCGGTGTTCGCGGCGCTGCTGGTGGGCATCGCCCGGTACGCGCGCCGGTTCGAAGAGCCGTGGACCCGTGCCACGGCGGTGCGGCGGACGCTCGCGGGACTGCTGGCGGCTGGGTTCGCGGTATTCGCGCTGGGGCTGGCCTGATGATCCGGACCGGACGGACGTGAGCACGGGGATTTACCCGGACTGTTGCCGTCCGTCAAGCCACGGGATTCAGGGGCGTGACGCGATGCGGTGGCCGGGCCCTACTGGACATGGGTCCACGTACCGAAGTGGCCCAGCGCATCGGCCCACCCACTGAAGGAGCATTCCCATGACTCACCCCTTTCGGACTCGGCATTTTCTCGTCTTCGCCGCCTCGACCGCCGCGGCCGCAGGAGCCGTGCTGTTGCCCACCGGGGCATTCGCCGCCACTCCGGCGACGCCGCACACCGTCGTAGCCGAGAGCCGGCCCGGCAATCCCGGGCAGAACGACAACTCCAGCCTCCTCTGGGTCGTTCCCGAGGGGAGTGACGAGGGCAGGATCATCGTCTTGCCCGACGCCAAGGATGTCCATGACAACACGGGTCACAGCAAGCCGGGCCAAGGCAAGATCCACCCCGGCAAGGGCGACCGTCACGACAGCACGGGGGTACAGGCTCCCGGCAAGAGTTACGAGTGGGAGTGCGTCGCAGCCCCCTGCGGTCCCCCGTCGCAGCCCCCGACCGTGGTGGTCACGTAGGCGGACCGGTGACCCGGACGAGAGCGCCGCTCCCCGGAGGGAGCGGTGCTCTCGGCATGGCGGGAAGCGGGTCAGGCGATCGAGGCCGCGACGATGGCGGCCACCGCCAGGTTGCAGGAGGCCGTGACCCAGACCGCCGGGTGCGGCTCCGGGTCGACGACGATCGCGCCGAGCTTGCCGGGAGTCACCCAGTCCAGCACCAGGAAGGCCACGCCCATCAGGACCAGGCCGAGCAGGCCGAAGGCGGCGGTGGACAGCATCCCCTTGCCGAAGTCGTCGTACGTGGTCCAGATCGACGTGAAGACGATCCCGCCGACGCCGAGGAGCGCGGAGCTCAGCATGACGGCCGCATTCCGGTTGCGCTCCTCCCAGATCTGCTTCGGGAGCTTCCCGGGCGTCAGCACGTCCACCAGGACGATGCCGAGGATCAGCAGCACCAGGCCGAGGGCGCCGAAAGCGCTGGTGCGGCCAAGTCCGTTGATGATGTCGCTCATTGGGAAGCCGTTCTCCGCGGGGGTAGGAAGGTCCTGCCGTGCCTGACGCGCACCTGCCGTCGGGGTGGCCGAATCTATCGCACGGCCATGCGGCAGACCATGGAGAGTTCAGGAAATGGTAAAGCTCAGGGCGGCAGGGGCCGGTGAGGCGGAGGTGCTGACCGGGCTGGTGCTGCGTTCCAAGGCGTACTGGGGGTACGAGGCGGAGTTCCTGGCCTCCTGCGCGCACGAACTGCGGATCCGGGCCGGGGAGGTGGCGGCCCGCCGGATCGTGGTGGCCGAAGACGCGCCCGGCGGCCGGGTGCTGGGGCTCGCCTCCCTCGAGGGCGAGCCGCCGGTGGCCCGGCTGGGGCTGCTGTTCGTGGAGCCGGAGGCCATCGGGCGGGGTGTCGGGCGGCGACTGTACCGGGATGTGCTGGGCCGGGCCGCCGAACTGGGGTTCCGCAGGCTGCTGATCGACGCCGATCCGCATGCGGCGGGGTTCTACCGGGCGATGGGGGCGCTGACTTCGCCGGAGCCCCGCCGGCCGGACGACGGCGACGTGCCCGCCGGCCTGCTGCGGTTCGAGGCGGCGCCCGCGCCGCTCGCCGACTGGGCGCAGGCCTGGACCGGCGGCGGACCGGCCGTGCACGTGGGCAATGTCGCCGAGTACAACGCCCAGTTCGCCGATGCCTCCCTGGACCGCGAGCAGCGGGCCGCGCACCACTACGCCTGCCTGGCCGCCTTCTACAGCCCGCGGGCGGGTGCGCTGGTGCTGCCCGGGACGGTGCCGCAGGGCTGGATCGAGCGGGTCCGCCACGTCCTCGAGTGGGAGGAGGTGGAGGTGTACGACGGCCTGGTGGACCGGGGTTCCGGGCTGTCGGACGCCGTACGGGCCCGCCCGGCACTGGCCGGGCGGCTGACCGGGGCCGGGCTGCCCCTCGTACCGTGGGGGCGGACGGAGCCCTTCGCGCGACTGGCCGGGCGGCCGTGGCGGCCCGGCGAGCTGCGGTACGAGTCGAAGTCGGCGGCGCACGGCCTGTTCGAGCGGATCCTGGCGGGCGGCGGGCATCCCCGGATCGTGCTCCCCGCCCAGTGGCCGGCCGCCACCCGGCGGGCGGCGGCCAGGCTGCTGGCCGCCCGGGCCGAGGCGGACGAGAGCACCGTTCTCAAATCGGAGCACGGTGTCGGCGGTTCGGGCACCACCGTGGTGACACCCGACCGGGTCCGGGCGGCGGGCGGCGCCCGCGCGGTGCTGCGCGGTCTCCCGCGCGGGCCCCTGCTGGTGGAGGAGTACGTGTCCGGCCCGGCCGGGCCCGGCGGACCGCGCGACCTGACGTACGACGGGTTCGTGGACGAGGCGGGCCGGGTGCACGAGGCGGGCGGTGCGGTGATGGACGTGGCGGGCGCCGGGTACCGCGGCGCGACGGTGGGCCCCGGGGTGGTGCCGGCGTGGGCGGAGAAGCCGCTGCTCGCCTTCGGGGAGGCGGTGGGCCGGGAACTGGCGGCGGCCGGCTACCGGGGCTGGTTCGACGTGGACTTCGTCGCCGACGGCGCGGGCCGGCTGGCGCCGACCGAGACGAACCTGCGGCTCACCGGGCCGTCCATCGCCTTCATGGTGGCGGCCCGGCTCGACGCGCTGCGGGGCGCGGGGCATTTCGTACGGATCGCCGACCGGGTGGAGCTCGGGGCCAGGCTGCCCGAGGCCCCGCTCGACGAGCTGTGCGAGACGCTGGCCCGGGGCTGCGCGGAACTCGGGGCGGTGTTCCTCCCCGCGATCCCGACCGGCGCCTTCGACCCGGCGCCCTGGCTGGGTGTGCTGGTGGCGGCGCACAGCGGGGAGGTGCTGGACGCCGCCGAGGCGCTGGTGCGGGCGGAGGCGCTCGCCGTGGGGGCGGCGTTCGCCGAAGGCCGGTGATCCGGGTCGGCGGAGCCGTCTCAGTTCAGTCGTCCGAGCCGTCGAAGCCGTAGGGCGACGGCGGTTTCCGGGTGACGTAGACGGCGACGATGCCGGCCGCGATCATCAAGGGGATGTTGAAGACGTAGACGAGGGCGGCCTGGAGCGGCCAGTCCTGCTTGGCCGCGAGCCGGTAGAAGTTGTCCTGCGGCCACCAGGCGACGAGCAGGTAGACCACCGCGAGATGCGCTTCCGTGGTGAGACGCCGGTCGCGGCCCTGGCGGCGCATCCGGGCGCGGCCTCGGAAGAGGAACAGCAGCCCGGCGGCGAAGGCGGCTCCCTCGAACAGGTAGAGCACGAAGAAGAGGGACGCCCACGGGTTGGGCACACCGCGCAGGTCGGTCGCGCCCGGCCAGAAGATCTTGGAGAGGGCGAAGAAGAACATTCCGGTGACCACCGCCGCAAGGACGCCCCAGCCGAGGAGGCCGAGTGGTCCGGCGAGTGTGCCGCGGCCGGCGGCCTCGTACTTCCCGGCGCCCCGCACGGCGTTCTCCTGGCCCGGCTTCGCCAGGAGAACGGGCTGGGTCAGGGCGTCCCGGTCCTCCTGGCCCGCGCGGTTGCGGGGCAAGGTGCGCAGCCGGACCACGGAGTGCGGGGTCTGCGCCCGGAGCACCTTCCCCTCGAGGTGGGCGCGGAGCCGCCCGCTGTCCGGCAGGTCGGCGCCCGGGGACCGGGACGGTGCGTCGGCCGGCGGGGCCACGTAGGCGACCAGCCGGTGCGTGCCGGTCCCGCCGTCCGGGACCTCGGCCACGAGCGCGGCGCCGATGTCCGGGTGGCTGCGGATGACGGATTCGACGGCGTGCGGGTCGAACACGCCGTCGGCCGCGGTGATCCGTTCCCGGATCCGGCCCCCGAACTCCAGCAGCCCGTCCGGGCGCAGCTCCGCGAGGTCGCCGGTGGGGATCGCGTCGCCGCCGTCGGGCGGGGTGAGACGGATCTGCCCGTCGCGGAGGTCCACGCGGCATCCGGGGAACGGGACGCCGATCAAGGAGAGCTGCTCGGGGTCGTCCACCGGACGGGGCAGCTGCGGCAGTTCGAACCAGGTGCCGGTGCCCGCGGCCTCGGTGGGTCCGTACACGTTGAGCAGCCGGGCGCCGGTCCGGAGCCTGCTCTGCAAGGCGGCCTGCTCGTCGAGGAAGAGCCGGTCCCCTGTGACCGTGACCATCCGCAGCGACCGCAGGGCCGGGTCGGGGCCGCGGCGGCTGTGGGCGCCCGCGGTGGATCCCGGGCCGGCGGCGGTCGCGTCGCGCAGAAGCAGCCGGGTCGCGCCGGCCGGGTCGGTGTGCACCACACTGACCTGCTCGGCCTCGACCGCCCGGCGGATCCCCTCGGGCGTCCAGGGCGCGCGCTGGGGCAGGACGAGGGCGCCGCCCGAGCACAGGGCCCGGGTCCAGCCGGCGGCGAAGGCGGTGATGTCCGGTCCGGGGGTGATCAGGTGGCGGTCCCCGGGGACCGGCCGGATGACCTCGGCCCAGCCCGCGTGGGCGGCGAGCAGGCGGGTGTGGCCGACGGGCACGGCGCGGGGAAGCGCCGCGCCGGTGAACAGGACGGCGGCCGTCGTGCCGGGCGCGGGGCGCTCCGGCGGTTCGGCGGGCCGGCCGGTGATCGCGGCCGCGTCCGCGTCGAGGCGGATCACCGGCAGGCCGCTGCCGTCGTCCAGCCGGGCGTGGTGCGCGGCACGGGTGAGCAGGACGTACGGGGTGGCCGCGGAGAGCTGCCGCTGCCCGGTGAGCGGGACTTCGACGTCGATGACCGCGTAGGTCCCGCCGGCCTTGAGGACAGCGAGGAGAGCGACGACGAGTTCGGGCCGGCGGTCGGTCGCGATGGCCGCGACGGCGCCGGGCGGCAGACCGCCGGCTATGAGATGGTGCGCCAACCGGTTGGCACGGGCGTCGAGTTGTCCGTAGGTGAGGCGATCCGCGCCGGCGATGACGGCATACGCCAGCGGGGTGTCCCGTGCCTGCTGCTCGAAGAGGTGCAGGACGGTGTCGGCGGTCATCCGGCCGGCGTGATCGGAGCCTGGTTCCTGCGTCGGTCCCTGTGTCGGTCCCTGCGTCATCTCCCGATGATGACACCCCTCGCCGCCAGTCGGCATGGGCGTGAACATCCCCCGCCCGAGCGGGAGTTCGATACCGATCCGGCCAAGAGGTTGACCTCGAGTTTGGTTGAGGTCATACCGTTCCCCGCATGGACATGGAAGTAACCGCCTGGACATCGCTGCACAGCGCGATGAACGCCCAGCAGGACCGGCGCCCGCTCTCCCGGGCGAGCCTGCGCCGGGTCGCCGCATTCGCCCGCCCGCATCGCCGCGGACTCACCCTGTTCCTGCTGCTCAGCGTGGTGACCGCGCTGCTCGCGGTGGCCACCCCGGTCCTCGCGAGCAGGGTGGTCACCGCCATCGTGGACGGCCGGGACAGCGGTACGGTCACCCGGCTCGCCCTGCTCATCGCGCTGATCGCGGTCGCCGAGGCGGGACTCGGGCTGCTCACCCGCAAGCTGTCGGCCACGCTCGGGGAGGGGCTGATCCTGGACCTGCGGACGGCCGTCTTCGACCACGTGCAGCGGATGCCGGTGGCCTTCTTCACCCGGACCCGGACCGGTGCGCTGGTCAGCAGGCTCAACAACGATGTGATCGGCGCCCAGCGGGCGTTCAGCAACACCCTGTCCGGGGTGGTCGCCAACACGGTGACCCTGCTGCTGACGCTGGCCGTGATGCTGAGCATCTCCTGGCAGATCACCCTGCTGGCGCTCGTCCTGCTGCCGGTGTTCGTCCTCCCGGCGCGCCGGATGGGGGCCCGGATGGCCGCCATGCAGCGGGAGGCGTCGACACTGAACGCGGCGATGGGCACGCAGATGACGGAGCGTTTCTCCGCGCCGGGCGCCACCCTCGTCAAACTGTTCGGGCGGCCCGCCGACGAATCCGCGGAGTTCGCGGCGCGGGCGGCGCGCGTGCGGGACATCGGGATCCGTACGGCGATGGCCCAGTCGGCGTTCATCACCGCCCTCACGCTGGTCTCGGCCCTCGCGCTCGCGCTCGTCTACGGGCTCGGCGGGTACTACGCCCTGCACGGGGCCCTGGATGCCGGGAACGTCGTCGCCCTCGCCCTCCTCCTGACCCGCCTGTACGCCCCGCTGACCTCGCTCGCCGGGGCCCGCGTCGAGGTGATGAGCGCCCTGGTGAGCTTCGAGCGGGTCTTCGAGATCCTCGACCTGAAGCCGCTGATCGCCCAGAAGGCGGACGCCGGCCGGGTGCCGGACGGGCCGGTGGCCGTGGAGTTCGACCGGGTCTCCTTCGGCTACCCCTCCCCCGACAAGGTCTCGCTCGCCTCGCTGGAGGAGGTCGCGGTCCTCGACGCCCGGGGCGGCACGCAGGTCCTGCACGAGGTGTCGTTCCGCGCCGAGCCGGGGCAGATGATCGCCCTGGTCGGTTCGTCCGGCGCCGGCAAGTCGACCATCGCGCAGCTGCTGCCGCGGCTGTACGACGCCGATGCGGGCGCCGTCCGCCTGGGCGGGGTCGACGTACGGGACCTCACGGCCGACTCCATCCGGGAGACGCTCGGCATGGTCACCCAGGACGGGCACCTGTTCCACGAGTCGGTGCGCTCCAACCTACTGCTGGCCCGGCCCGGTGCGGGCGAGGAGGAGATCTGGGAGGCCCTGCGGCGCTCGCGGCTGGACGGGCTGGTCGCCTCGCTCCCGGACGGCCTGGACACGGTGGTCGGCGAGCGCGGCTACCGCCTCTCGGGCGGTGAGCGGCAGCGGCTGACGATCGCGCGGCTGCTGCTGGCCCGGCAGCGGGTGGTGATCCTGGACGAGGCCACGGCGCACCTGGACTCCACGTCGGAGGCGGCGGTGCAGGAGGCCCTGGGCGAGGCCCTCGCGGGCCGGACCGCGGTGGTGATCGCGCACCGGCTGTCGACCGTACAGGCGGCCGACCTGATCCTGGTGGTCGAGGACGGCCGGATCGTGGAGCGCGGGACGCACGCGGAGCTGCTGGCCGCGGGCGGACGGTACGAGGAGCTGTACCGGACCCAGTTCGCCGCGGCCGATGCCGCTCCGGGCGGCGCCGTACCGGCTGCGGGAGCATGATGCCGGGAGGCCCTCATGCGGCGGGCCGCTGCCGACCGTGGAGCACGTGGAGCAACTGATGGACATCAAGCTGGAGCTGGTCGCCGTCCCCGTCACCGACGTCGACCGGGCCAAGGCTTTCTACGAGCGGATCGGCTTCCGTGCCGATCACGATGTCACCGTGAGCGAGGACATCCGGTTCGTGCAGCTGACCCCGCCGGGGTCGGCCTGCTCGATCGCCCTGGGCAAGGGCCTCACCCGGATGGCCCCGGGGTCGCTGGACAACCTGCAGGTCGTCGTCACCGACATCGAGGAGGCGTACGAGGACCTGCGCGGGCGGGGCATCGAGGTGACGGAGATCCAGGACATGCCGTGGGGCTCGTTCGTCTACTTCTCCGACCCCGACGGCAACGGCTGGGCGGTGCAGCAGACGACGCCGCGCGCGGCGGGCGCCGAAAACCGGGCCGGTTCTCCGGGACGGGCGGGCGGCCCTCCGGCGGCGAGTTGACCTTCAAGCGGGATGAAAGTCGACAATCGCCGTCATGGACGACACCCCGCCCGACCTGATGACCATCAGCGCGTTCGCCCGAAGGGCCGGGCTCGCACCCAGCGCCCTTCGCTTCTACGACGACTGCCGCGTGCTGCTGCCCGCCCACGTGGACCCCGCGACCGGCTACCGCCACTACACCGCCGCGCAGGAGCCCCGGGCCGCGCTGCTGCGCGATCTGCGCGCCGCCGGGCTGGCGCTGGCCGACGTGGTCGCCGTACTCGACGGGCCGCCCGAAGGGGCCCGGGAGGTGCTGGAGCGGCACCGGACGGCGGTCCGGGAGCGCGGGCGGGCGGCCGACGCGGCGATCGGAGCGGTGCTGGGCGGGCTGCCCGGCGGGCCGGCGGTCACCGAGTTCGGGCTCGGCGGGGCCGAGTTGGCGAGCGCGGCCCGGCAGGTGGCACCGGCCGCGGGGCGGGACCCCGGCCATCCCGTCCTGGGCCGTGTCCTGGTGGAGTTCGAGGAGGACGAGGTCCGCTTCGTGGCCACCGACCGCTACCGGTTCGCCCTGCGTACGCTGCGGCCCTCGGCCCTGACCGGGCCGCCCGGCCGGTTCCTGATCGGCGCGGACGACCTGGTCGCTCTGGGGGCGTGGGCAGCCCGGGCCGCCGAGGTGACGGTGTCGGCGGGCCCCGCGGGGGCCGGGACCCCGCTCACGGTCCGGCATCCGGGCGGCTCCCGCGAGGCGGCCCCGGCCGAGGGCGAGTTCCCCGCGTACCGGGAGATGCTGGCTGCCCTCGACGGCCCTGCTCACCGGGTGGTCGTGGACCGGGCCGCGCTGATCGCCGCCCTCGACGCGTGCGGCGACGCCGTCTCGGCCGTCGCGGTGGAACTGGGCCGCGACCGGCTGGTCGTATCCCGGCCGGACACCGGCGCCTGCGCCGTCGGGCTGGCCGCCGTACGCGAGGAGGCCGAGCCGGTGCGGATCGGCTTCGACCCGGCGGTGCTGGCGCCAGCCCTGGAGGCCGCCGTCGGGCCGGACGTCCTGCTGGAGATCTCCGCGGCGCCCGCCCGGCCGGTCCGGGTCCGATCGGCCGACCAGGGCAGCTTCACGACGCTGGTGATGCCCGTCGCCCTGCCCGCCCGCCCGGCCGGCGGAGGTCGGGCGTCGTGAATCCGGAATCGGAGGTCGTCCGGCTGTGCGTCCGGGGCATGGGCGCCGAGGCCGAGGGAAGGGACTCCGACGCGCGGGAGCTGTTCCACCGCGCGTGGGAGGCCGCCGACGACGACTACGAGGCCTGTATCGCCGCGCACTACCTGGCCCGGCACCAGCCGAAGCCCGAGGACACCCTGCACTGGAACCGGACCTGCCTCGAACTGGCCGGCCGGGTCGGCGGCGAGCGCGTACGGGCCTTCTACCCGTCCCTGCACGCCGCGATGGGCCGCGCCCACCTGGACCTGGGGCAACCGGGCGAGGCACGCGCCCACTTCGAGGCCGCTGCCGACCGGCTGGCCGACCTGCCGCCCGGTCCGTACGCCGACTGGCTGCGGCTGTGCATCGCCCGCGGGCTGCGCGCCACGGCCCCGGCGGCGGGGCAGCCGGACCCGCTGCGGGTGCTGCTGACGGGCTTGTGCGAACGCGCCGACCTGGAGTCGCTCGGCCTCCTGCTGCCCGCGTACCTCGGCAATCTCCACCGCCCCGAGGACGAGGATCGGCTCACCACCACCCTGGGCATGCTCCATGCCGAGCGCCGCCTCGCAGAACGCGATCAGGCGGCCTTGGGCGAGGTGATCGCGCTCCGCGTCCGGGCGGCGCCGGGCGTGGGATGAGGCTCCGGGCAGGGCGCGGCACCGAGACTGGGCGAACTGGACGTTTCCGGAAGGGAAGTGACGCTGTGGAGACTGTCGCGCTGCTGGGCACCGGGATCATGGGCTCGGGAATGGCCCGGAACCTGCTGCGGGCCGGGCTCGGGCTGCGGGTGTGGAACCGGACCCGGGAGAAGGCCGAGCCGCTGGCCGCGGAGGGCGCGGTCGTTGCGGACAGCCCGGCCGGGGCGGTCGCCGGGGCCGATGTGGTGCTGACCATGCTGACGGACGGCGCGGCCGTGGCGCAGGCGATGGCCGCCGCCGTGCCGGGGCTGCGCGCGGGGCAGGTGTGGGCGCAGATGAGCACGGTCGGCGTGGTCGCCCTCGAGGAACTGGCCGGCTTCGCCCGGGAGCACGGCCTGGTGTTCGTGGACGCCCCGGTGCAGGGGACCCGGCAGCCCGCGGAGTCCGGGACGCTGGTGGTGCTGGCAGCCGGACCGGCGGATCCGCGGCTGGACCCGGTGTTCGCCGCGGTGGGGGCCAAGACGCTCCGGGCCGGGGAGGAAGCGAGGGCGGCCACCCGCCTGAAGCTGACCACGGTCGGGTACGCGATCACCTTGACGGCGGCGGTCGGCGAGGCCCTTGCGCTGGCGGAGGGCCTGGGGGTGGACCCGGGCCTGTTCGCGCAGGCGGTGACCGGCGGCCCGATGGACAACCCGTACCTCCAGGCGAAGATGAAGGCGGTCCTGGAACGGGACTTCGCCCCCAGCTTCACGGTGCACGGCGCCGAGAAGGACACCTCCCTGATCGCCGAGGCGGCGGACCGGGCGGACGTGGCGGTCGACCTGGCGCGGGCCACCGCCGCCCGCCTCCACCGCGCCGCGGCCCGCGGCCACGGCGCGCAGGACATGGCGGCCGCCTACTTCGCGGGCTTCGAGGACGCGCCTTAGGGGTGTCCGGCGGATCACGGCCGGACACCCCCTAGGCGTTCGCTGCGTGCAGGCGGCGCATGACCGCCATCAGCTCGTCGGGCGGGACCACGGAGAAGGACCGGGTCGCGTCGTCGATCTGCGTCAGGCTGGTCACGGCGCCCTGGTGCCACCAGTACAGCCGCGGCGACAGGGGGCCCGGGTTGTTGTCCTGGTAGGCGCCGAGGCCGAAGGCGGCCAGGTCGTTGACGGCGGCGACCACGTGGTGGTCCGCCAGCGGGTGGAAGACCAGGTGGTGGCGGCTGGGCACGGTGAACAGGGCGCCGTCCGCGGGCAGATCACGCCCCGTCACGGAGCGGACCAGCTCGTCGAGGACCAGCGCCTTGCTCGCCACGAACATGGACTCGCCCGAGACGATGTGGAGCAGGCCGCCGCTCTGCGTCGGGGTGGTCTCGTACTCGACGGGTTCGTCGACCAGGTTGGCGCGACCGGCGGTGCGCAGCGCGTCGAGGCCGATGCGGGCGACGTCCTGGTCGTCGAGGATCCGGACGGCGTCGGGGAGGTCGAGCGCCAGCGTCTCCAGCAGTCCGGGCGCTATGCGGCGGGTGTAGCTGAAGGAGGGGGCGGCCTGCGGCGGGATGGAATCCTCGGGTACGAGCCGCAGGTACGCGCTGCGCAGCGTCCGGTCGGGGGCGTCCGCCGTCGACCGGGAGGCGTGGTCGAGGGCGGCGAAGTGCCGGTCCACGATCCGGGGCCAGTCCCGCGGGTCGGCGCCGCGCACGAACTCGGCGAGATTGTGCAGGGCCCGGGTGCCCTGGGGGGCGTGGACGGAGTCGCCGGCGACGGTGACCTGCGCGCCCTGGTCGGCGTGGTGACGGCGCACCAGCTCCCGGAGGTGCTCGGCCTGGCTGGTCGTCAGGGCGGGCAGGTGGGGATCGTACGAGGTGGCGGACTTGGACTTGAAGAACTTCACGACCCGACTCTATTGAACGACTTGTCCCGTTCCGTCGGCCGGTAGCCCGTCACGCGGACGTGGGCGCCTTCACGGGGAGGTGGGCGCCGGCGCGAGGACGTCGAGCTCCTCCAGGGCGCCCACCGCGATCCGCCGGGTCAGCGCCTCGGCGCGGGCCGCGTCGCCCTCCCGTACGGCCTCGGCGACCTGGACGTGCAGGGTGACGGCGGCCGGGTCGGGGTCGTGGAACATCACCGCGTGCTGCGTGCGGCCGGTCAGGACCTCGGCGACGACATCGCCGAGCCGGGCGAACATCTCGTTGCCGGAGGCTTTCAGCACGATCCGGTGGAAGGCGATGTCGTGGTGCAGGTAGCCGTCGAGCTGGTGGCCGCGCGAGGTGCGGACCATGCCGAGGGCGGCCTCGGTGAGCGCGGCGCACTGGTCGGGGGTGGCCCGGGCGGCGGCGAGGCCGGCCGCGACCGGCTCGATCGCGGAGCGCAGCACGGTCAGGGAGCGCAGCTGGCGGGGGCGGTCGGTGCCGGCGAGGCGCCAGCGGATGACGCGCGGGTCGTAGACGTTCCACTCCTCGGTGGGGCGCACGGTGACACCGACCCGGCGACGGGACTCGACCAGTTGCATGGACTCCAGGACGCGTACGACCTCGCGCACCACGGTGCGCGAGGCGTCGAAGCGCTCGGCGATCTCGTCGGTGCGCAGGACGCTGCCCGGCTGGTGCTCGCCCGCGGTGATCGCCAGGCCGAGGGTGTCCAGCACGTGGGAGTGGAGTCCCTGGCCTTCAGTGGTCATGGCGTAAGCGTACGGTGACCCCCCATCAAGCAAATGATGTGACGTTTGCCGCCAGGCTCTTGAATAAGTACTACTTAACGGGCTTCAGTGAGGGCGCACGAACCGATGTCGACGAAGACAGCGAGGTACGACGTGAGCGGCACCCAGCGCGTGCTGGTGGTGATGGGCGTGGCCGGCACGGGCAAGACGACCGTGGGCAGGCTGATCGCGGACGCGCTCGGCCTTCCGTATGTGGAGGGCGACGCGTTCCACCCGGCGGCCAACGTCGCCAAGATGTCCGCCGGCATTCCGCTGGACGACGCCGACCGGCGGCCCTGGCTGGACGCCATCGGCGCGTGGATCCGCGCCCGGCCCGCGGACCGGGGCGCGGTGGTGGCCTCGTCGGCCCTCAAGCGCGCCTATCGCGACCGGCTGCGCAGGGCCGCGCCCGACGCGGTGTTCGTGCACCTGACCGGAGAGCGCCCGCTGATCGAGCGGCGGATGGCGGCCCGCACGGGCCATTTCATGCCGGCCGCCCTGCTGGATTCGCAGTTCGCCACGCTGGAGCCGCTCCAGCCCGACGAACTCGGCGTCGTCGTCGACGTGTCCGGATCACCCGAGGAGATCACCGAACGATCCCTGGCAGCGCTGGCCGCGCTGCCCGGCGTCCGCCGGCCGG
Source organism: Streptomyces sp. NPDC050448 (assembly GCF_040655295.1). Lineage (NCBI taxonomy): Bacteria > Bacillati > Actinomycetota > Actinomycetes > Kitasatosporales > Streptomycetaceae > Streptomyces > Streptomyces sp. NPDC050448. The sequence goes on from NZ_JBFAJR010000006.1 coordinate 190,896, forward strand.
CCTCCCCCTCCCGAGAAAGCGAAGGAACCCCACCGTGACAGGTCTCAGCGTCGAGATACTGGCAGCGGCCGCGCCCGCCCCCATCACCTCGGCCGGGAACACCCGGCTGGGCGTGGCCGTCCTCGCAGGTATCGCGGTCATCGTCCTGCTCATCACCCGCCTCAGGCTGCACGCCTTCCTGGCGCTGACGGTCGGCTCGCTCGCCCTCGGGGTGTTCGCGGGCGCCCCGTTGGACAAGACCATCGCCAGTTTCACGGCCGGACTCGGCGCCACGGTCGCGGGGGTCGGCGTACTGATCGCACTCGGCGCGATCCTCGGCAGGCTGCTCGCGGACTCGGGCGGCGCGGACGAGATCGTCGACACCATCCTCGCCAAGGCCAAGGGCCGGGCCATGCCCTGGGCCATGGTGCTGATCGCGTCGGTGATCGGGCTGCCGCTCTTCTTCGAGGTCGGCATCGTGCTGCTGATCCCGGTGGTGCTCCTGGTGGCCAGGCGCGGCAACTACTCGCTGATGCGGATCGGCATCCCGGCACTGGCCGGCCTGTCCGTGATGCACGGGCTGATCCCGCCCCACCCCGGCCCGCTCGTCGCCATCGACGCGCTGCACGCGAACCTCGGTGTCACCCTCGCCCTCGGCGTGCTGGTCGCGATCCCGACGGTGGTCATCGCCGGGCCGCTGTTCTCGAGGTACGCGGCCCGCTGGGTGGACATCCCGGCGCCCGAGCACATGATCCCGCAGCGGCCCTCGGCGGAGCTCGAGCACCGCCCCCGGTTCGGGGCGACGGTGTTCACCGTGCTGCTGCCGGTGGCGCTGATGCTGGTCAAGGCCCTGGTCGACATCGCGGTCGACGACCCGAAGAACCCCGTGCAGCGGGTCACGGACGTCGCGGGATCCTCGCTGATCGCGCTGCTCACAGCAGTGTTGGTGGGCATGTTCACCCTCGGCCGGGCGGCCGGGTTCAGCCGGGCGCGGCTCTCGACGACGGTGGAGAAGTCGCTGGCCCCGATCGCGGGCATCCTGCTGATCGTGGGCGCGGGCGGGGGCTTCAAGCAGACCCTGATCGACGCGGGCGTGGGCGGGATGGTCCTGGACCTGTCGAAAGACTGGTCCATCCCGGCCCTGCTGCTGGCCTGGCTGATCGCGGTGGCCATCCGCCTGGCCACCGGCTCGGCGACGGTCGCCACGATCTCGGCAGCCGGCCTGGTGGCTCCGCTCGCCGCCGGCATGTCGACCACGGAGACGGCCTTGCTGGTGCTGGCGATCGGGGCGGGCTCGCTGTTCTTCAGCCACGTCAACGACGCCGGGTTCTGGCTGGTCAAGGAGTACTTCGGGATGACGGTCGGGCAGACGCTCAAGACCTGGTCCGTGATGGAGACCGTCATCTCGGTGGCCGGCCTGGGCTTCGTCCTCCTGCTGTCACTCGTCCTCTAGCTGCTCCGCGGCCACGGCGAGTCCGTTCGCGGCGGTGGCGCAGCGGTCGGCCAGGGCGGCGACCTCGGCGCGGAACGCGTCGGCCTGCGGGCCCTGCCAGTCCAGCGCTTCGGCAGCCGCGCGCAGCCGGTGCGCGTGGCCGCGCAGGGCGGCGGAGTGACTGCGCAGGCCGTCGGCCGGGTCCGGCGGACCGGGCCGCAGCCGGGGGCCGGGGCTCACCGGCTGCGCCAGGGCTGGACGAGGAGGACGCCGCCGGTGCCGATGAGGCCGATCGTGTGGACGCAGCCCTTGTGCCGGGCGGGCGGGGCGGGGGCGGGGCGTTGGCCCGCCCCCGGCCCGCGGTCCCGGTCCCGGTCGAAGAACGCCCGGACGGCGGCGCCGAGTCCGAGCAGCGGTTCGGCGGGCACGGCCCGGCCGGTGGCCACCTGCCAGCCGGCGTGGTCGTTGAAGGGGTTCACGTCGGTCAGGGCGTTCCACGCGAGCAGGTCGGCGAAGGACGGGGACAGCAGCGCGAACGCCCGCTCGGCGCCCCGGTCCCGCATCAGCCGGCGGAACACACGGACGGCCGCGGCCTGCCGGTCCTCGTCCACGGCCCGGAGGATCGCCGCGCAGTCGGGGTCGTCCAGCAGATCGGGACGGCCCGCGCTCGCCGCCCGGATCCGGGCCTTGAGACCGCAGACGGCGAGGCTGACGGCGAGGCTCTCCCGGCCGGTGAGGATCCCGGCGAACCAGCCGGCCCGCGCGACACCCCGGCCGCGCGGAGCCCAGCCCAGGCCCGCCGGGTCGGTGAGGGTGTGCAGCAGGGTGCGCCAGCCGAGCCGGTACCGGGCACGGCTGCGGGTGCGGCGGCGGCCGAGGGCGGCGGCCGGGAGACGGGTGCCGAGGGCCAGTTCGGAGGCGTGCCGGGCGGCTTCGCCGACGGCGTCGGCGGCCTCGGCGAGCTCGCGGCACAGGGCGTCGAGCAGATCGGCGTCCGGGCCGGTGGGCGCGGAGGTCGCGGCGTCGGACATGGAATCCTCGCGGGATGTCGGTGGGGAGGGTGGCGTCAGCGGCGGGTGAGGGTGAGCCGGATGCCGCGCGGGTCCAGCGCCACGGGCAGTGGTCCCGGCGGGTCGAGCACCGGCCGGGTGGCCGTGATGCGGCGGCGGCGCAGGACCTCGGCGCACAGCGCGGTGGTGATCAGCAGACCCAGCCGGTCGCCCGGGCAGCGGCCCGGGCCGTGGCCGAACGGGGCCATCCGGATGTCCTCGTCCGCGCCGGGGGTCTTCCAGCGGCCCGGTACGAAGACGTGCGCGGCGGGGACGTGTTCCGGGTCGCGCTGATGGAAGTGGGCGGGCAGCAGGACGGTGGTGCCGGCCGGGTGCCGCACCCCCCGCCACGCCGTCTCGGTGCGGGTGACACGGATCAGGTCGGGCACCGCCGGGTACAGGCGCAGGCACTCCCGTACGCAGGCGCGCAGCCGGGGCAGTTCCCCCGGCGCTCCGGATCCGGCGGCTTCGGCGGCCGCCGCGTCCTGCTCGGCGGGATGGGTGCCGAGCAGGAGCAGGGTGCGCAGCAGGGTCGCGGGGATGCCGTCCATGGCCCGCAGGGCCCGGTCCTCGCGGTCGGCGTATGCGGCGGCCCGGCCGAGCAGGGTGTGCCCGTCGGCCGTCCCGGCACGCTCCCGGCCGTGGCGGCGCAGCCGGCCGAGCAGGCCGGTGAGTTGCCCGTCTCCCGCGGCCGCGGCGTCGCCGAGCACGATCCGCCGGGCGGCGCGGGCCACGGTGTGCCGGACGCGGACCAGGTCGAGGGTCGCGGCGGCGGTCAGGTGCCGGGCCTCCTCGGCGATGATGCTGCGCACCGCGCCGCACGAGCGGATTTCGCCGGTGCCCGGCGGGGCCGGTGCAGCGGGCGGCAGGGCGCCGGCGGGTTCGGCGTCGTAGAACTGCCGCAGTTCCTGCCGGTCCAGCAGGACGAGGACGGCCCCGGACAGCCCGCGGACGAGGACGGGCGCCCCGCCGTGGCGGGCCCGCAGGGCGCGCAGCGTGTCGGCGGAGAAGGCGGGGCGGGCGCCGCCGGGGCCGCGGACGAAGAGCGGGAGGGCGCGGCCTGCGACGAACCGGACGGACTCGGAGCGCCCGGCCCGCGCCTGCTGTCCGCGTGAGACGGCCGACTGGGTCGTACCGGGACCGGTCATGGCTGCACCACCTCCCTGGGATCGGGCCGCCGGAGGCCTCGCCGGACGGCCGGTCCGGGCGGTCCGGGCGGTCCGGGCGGTCGGGTCCTCCGGCGGGCGCCGACGCCGTACGCGCAGCACGTCGAGGGCGGCCTCGTGAAGCGTGCGCATCCGGGTACCTCCGCGCGCGGCCGGAAACCAACGGTCGGTGACATCGAGCTCACCGTACGTCGGCCTCGCGGGGACCGCGCCCCGAGCGCTACCCGAGCGGATCCGGCCCCGCGAGCAGCACGGCCACGTCGAGACCGGCGGAGAGGCAGGAGGTGAAGGCGTCGTTGTTCAGCGCCCAGGGCGACCGGCGGCGCCGCACGAGCGCCACGGCCTCGGCGGCCGGCAGACCCCGCTCGACGAGCACCTGGGCGATGACGAGCCCCGACCGGTTGCACCCGGACCGGCAGCGCACGAGGGTGCTGAGCCCCGTGTCGAGCGCCGACACGGCCGAACGGGCGAGCCCCTGCACCGGTCGCGGCTCCGCGGCGGTCAGCGGCCCGTCGGGCATCTCCGCGACCAGGTGTTCCACCCGGGGGTCGGGGCCGTGCCCGGACCGGGCGTAGAGGCCGATCACCAGATCGAACTCGGAGCCGACCACGACGGGACGCAGCTCCCCGGCGGGATCGGTCCAGGGGTGCCCGCCCATCCAGAGGCCGGGCACGACCTCGCCCCAGGGGGACTGGGGGCCGGACCGGTCGCGGTCCTTGAGCCGAGTACTCCGCATCTCGGCTCAGGGAAGGGGAGTTGACGCGAAGGCAGCTTCGCGGAAGGCCTGCCGGAGGGGGCCCGGCGGGCGGGCCGGGAGGAAGGCCGCCCAGCGGTGGAGGCGGGGGGAGACCCACACCGTCGGGGTTTCGCCGTAGGACCAGGTGCCGTGCGGGGCCGGGTGCCAGAGGAGGCCCCGGGCGGGGGTGAGCTCGCCCGTGCGGATGCGGAGGGACTCGGTGATCCAGGCGCGGGTGAGGGGGTGGTCCGCCGGGGAGAGGAGGTGGCTCAGGAAGCGGACGAGGTCGGCCAGGGGTGCGTGCAGGGTGCCGTCGGCGAAGCGGGTGCCGGTCATCCCGAGGGGGTGCCAGATGCGGGTGGCGGCGAGCTCGGCGAGGGGGCTGCCGGTGAGGTGCTCGGCGAGGCGCGTGAGGGCGGTGTGGGCCGCGGGGCCGGTGGAGTGGCTGAGCAGGTGGTGTGCGGTGGTGCCGACCGGGGTGTCGGCGGCGGCGCCCTCGCCGTACGCAGTGAGGGGGGTGTGCAGCCGCAGTGCCTCTTCGGCGACGAGGCTCCCGATCACGGGCCATACGGCGAGTACGGGGATCAGGCCGCCGACGTCGTGGAGCGTGCCGTCGTCCGCCGACCCGGCGTGCAGTCCCTCCGGTCCCCCGACGGCCCACCCGGCATCGGAATCAGCCGACTGCAACACGCCCCGAACCCGATCGGCCACCTCGGCCGCGTCGGCCGGGCAGGACCGGTCGGCCGCGTCGACTACCCCGGCCACGCCGGTCGGCTCGGCCGCGTCCACCCGATCGGCAATCCCTGCCGCATCGACCCGGCCGGCCCCTCCGGCCGCGTCGGCCGCGTCGGCCGCGTCGGCCGCGTCGGCCGCGTCGGCCGCGTCGGCTCGGTCGCTCTGGAGCGTCATGGTCCCCCACGCTAACCACCGTCGGACCGCCCTCGCAGCCTCGCCGCCCCGAGTCGGCTTGGATTCGCCCCTGGCCACCCGAATGCCAGCCGCGTGCCGCCGGGCCCCGGATATCCGCGTGCCCTGCGCCCGGGCGCCTGGCAGGGTCTCCCGGGTGACCCTGATCCTTCCGCCCCGCATCACCGACTCCGCCGCCCGGCTCCGGGACGCCGCCCACGCGCGCGGGCTGGACACCGTACGGCTGGACACCTTCGCCGTGCCCGAAGGGCTGCGGGCCGGGCATCTGCATGCCGGACCGGGGTTCGCGGACGCCGTGGCTCCGCGCCTCGGGATAGGCCTGCTGGAGGCTCCGGCGGACTGGCTGGCGGGGCTGCCGCGGGAGTTCACCGGCCGGGAGATCCGGCTGGTCCCGATCCGCGAGGCCTACGCGCTGCGCCGGCCCGTCTTCGTGAAGTCGCCCAACGACAAGTCGATCCCGGCCCTGGTCTACGCCGACGGCTCCCGCCTACCCGGCCCCGACGCGGTGGATCCCGAGACCGAGGTGCTGGTCAGCGACGTCGCGCGCTTCACTGCCGAGTACCGGATGTACCTCCTCGACGGCGCCGTGCACACCGCGAGCCGGTACGCAGCGGACGGCCGACTGAGCCTCGGCCCGGCGGCCGGCGAGGCGGTGGCCTTCACCGAACGGCTGCCGTTCGCCACCCTGCCGTCCGCGATCGTCGTCGACGTCGGTGTCGCGGACGGCCGCTGGTCGGTGATCGAGGCCAACGCCGCCTGGGCCAGCGGCACGTACGCGTGCGATCCGCAGCGCGCCCTCGACGTCGTCCTGCGCGCCGCCGCCCCCGTGCACTCCGTCGCGGACCGGGACCAGGCGTTCCTGCGCTGATCGCACCGGAAGGGGGCGGGGCGCCCGCGGCGCCCCGCCCCCTGTTGCCCGCCGGCCCCGGCTACGGCTGGCTCTTGTCGGGCCGGTCCGTCACCCGCAGGGAGTTCAGCAACGGCTTGCCGTAGCCCCCGTGCGCGACGAAGCGGACATTGAGCACTCCGTCCGTGACCGTGACCGTGTACGTCCGGGTCAGGGCCGTGTACGTGCCCGCCTCCAGCGAGATGTCCAGCGAGGGCAGGACCTGTACGCCCTCGGCCAGGACGTCGAAGACGCGCTTGTTCGGCTTCGTCGAGGACAGCTCCGCGAAGCCGAGCTCCACGGTGTACGTGCCGTTCGGGACGTTGTCGAAGCGGTATTCGTACATGCCCTCGCGGGCGTTGCGGAACAGCCTCTGCTCGGGCGTGCCGGCGATCGTGCGGCCGGTGGCGTGCACCGAGGAGTTGCCCTGGTAGCCGTACGAGCCGGCCGTGTACGTGCGGTCCGGGGACCAGCTGTCCCCCAGGGTGTCCGTGCCCGCGTAGTCGGAGCCCGCGTCCAGGGCGACCTGGTAGCGCGGGACCACGACCTTGACCGGCACCGTGAGCACCGGCGCCCGGCCGCTGGCCGAGGCGATCTTCAGGTCGGCCGTCAGGACCGTCCCGGCGGCCAGGCCCGTGGTGTCCACGGCCAGGGTGACCGCGGTCTTGCCTCCCGTCGGGAGGTTCCCCGTTCCCGGGGTGGCCGTCAGCCAGGCCGCGTCCTCGGTCACCGCGAAGTCCGTGCCGAGGCCCGGGTTGGTGAGGTCGAGGGTGCGGGTCCGCTTCTGGTCCGCGGGGAGGACGACCTCCACCGCCGGTGTGGAGGCGGTGACCCGGCCCGTGCGCAGGGACTGCGTCACCGTCGTGACATCGGCCGCCTTGACGTCCACGGTCGCCGCCGCGGATTCGTACGACGGGGCGGCGAGGGACACCGCCCGCGAACCGGCCGGGCTCTGGACGGCGTATCCGCCGTCCGCCGCCGTGGTCGCCGACACGGCCGTGTCGCCGCTGCCGACCGTCACCGTGGCTCCCGCGACACCGTTGCCGTCGTTCGCGTCGAGCACCCGGCCCGCGACCACGCCGCTCTTGGTGGTCTTGAACGCGATGGCCAGGCCGTCGGTGATGACCGCCTGGTTGAAGGAGTACTTGAAGGCGTCCGTGCCCGCCGCGTTCTCCACTCCGACGGTGGCCGTGGAGCCGCCCTTGATGCCGGTACCGCCCGTCCCCTTGTACGTGTACGCGACGGTGCCGTCCTCGCCGATCGCCGCCGAGAACGAGAACGTGTCGGTCTGCGCCGACCAGTGGGCCACCTCGCGCCACTCGATCACGTACGTCCGGTGCGGGGCGGTGCCGGTGACGGCGGTGAAGACGCCCGAGCCGCTGCCGGCCGCGCCGACGACCAGGTCGTCCCAGAACGGGTACAGCGCCGCGTTGGGCGTGGCCGTGCTCGGGATGTCCCCGTTGACGTCGCCGGTGTTGTTGCCGCCGAAGCTGACCGTGCCGTTCGTGCCGATCCAGGCCTGGCCGTACGTCGTGCCGTACAGCGGGACCGGGAAGGGGAGGTCGACGCGCTCGGTGGTGTTGTCGCCGGTCAGCGCGAGCTGCCGGTCCCCCGCCGCGTACGGGCGGCTGCCCGCGGTGGAGCAGGCGTAGCCGTAGCCGTCGGTGCGCTCGGGCAGGGTGACCGCCACCGTGGTGTCGCCGGCGACGGTGGCCTGGGCGCTGCCGCCGGTGACGCACCGGGAGGAGTGCGTGGCCCGTACCTCGTACGTGCCGTGCGGCAGGGTGACCTCGAAGCGGCCCTGCGCGTCGGCGGTTGCGGTCACGGGGGTGTCGGTGACGGTGACGGTGGCGCCCGCGGCGGGTCCGGCGGCCGAGGTGACGGTGCCGGTGAGCTTGCCGGAGGGAGCCTGGGTGAGGGTGAAGTCGCCGGTGGCGGTGGCGTTCTCGGTCACCGTCGCCGTCGCGGTCTCCTGGCCGTAGCCGAATTTGGAGGCCGTCAGCGTGTAGGCGCCCACCGACAGGGAGCGGAAGGTGTAGGTGCCGTCGGCCGCGGTGGTCGTCGTACGGCCGATCGGTCCGGCTGCGCTGACCTTGGCGCCCGCGACCGGCGCGCCGCCGGAGCGGACGGTGCCAAAGACGGCGCCGATGGCGCCGCGCGGGGCGCCCGAGACGGCGGCGAACGCGTCGAGTTTGCCCTCGCCGAAGACGTTGTTGTCGGCGGCGTTGCCGCCGCACTGGCCGTTGTCGGTGTCCTGGGCGGTGCCGCCCAGCAGCTGCTCGGTCTGTGCGATGTCGCCTTCGAGGGCGGGTGCGGCGGACCAGAGCAGGGCCACGGTGGCCGCGGTGTGCGGTGAGGCCATGGAGGTGCCGGAGAAGGCCTCGTACCCGCCGCCGGGGACGGAGGAGCGGACGTTCACGCCGGGGGCCGCGATGTTCGGCTTGACGATGCCGCCGGGGCCCGCGCCGCGCGAGGAGAACGGCGCGATCGCCCCGTTGATGTCGAAGGCGCCGGAGCTGTAGGAGCTCGCGTAGTCGCCGGGCGAGCCGCTGGTGGCGCAGCCGGGGCCGGAGTTCCCGTTGGAGAAGGCGGGGAAGATGCCGGCGGCGCGCCAGGTGTCGACGATCTGCTGGTACCAGTCGTCGTGCGCCGCGCTGCCCCAGGAGTTGTTGACGACGTGCGGGGCGAGGTCGGGGCGCGGGTTCTGGCCGTTCAGGTCGGTCGGGGCGACGATCCACTGGCCTGCGGCGAGGAGGGAGGCCTCGGAGCAGGAGTTGCTCTCGCAGCCCTTCGCGGCGATCCATTTGGCGCCGGGGGCCACGCCGATCTTGTTGGCGCCGCCGTCGTCGCCGACCATGGTGCCCATGGTGTGGGTGCCGTGGTCGTTGTTGTCGCAGGGGGCCGCGGTGGGGCAGACGCCGGCCGGATCGAACCAGTTGTAGTTGTGGTCGTACGACCCGTCGGCGCTCTTGCCGCGGTACTGGCCGTTCACGGCCGGGTGGGTGTAGTCGACGCCGCTGTCGATGTTGGCGACGACGATGCCCTCGCCGCGCACTCCGAGCTGGTCCCACACCTGCGGGGCCTTGATGCGGTCGATGTTCCACTCGACGGCGTCGGCGGCGGCCTTCTCCCGCTTGCCTTCGGCGGGTTTGGGGAGGGTGACCTTGTCGTCGGCGTCGATGCGGGAGACCTCGGGGCGCTGCGCGAGGGTGCCGGCGAGTTTCCGGCTGCCGACGACGCGGACGGCGTTCACGATCCAGTACGACGTGTACTCGGCCTTGGCGCCGTCCAGGGCCTTGATCACCTCGGCCTGGCTGCGCGCGGCGTGTTCCCGCTTGGCGCGCAGAACCGTTTCGGCTTTGGCGGCGCGGGTCTTCTGGCCGCCCGCCGCCGTGAGGTCGGCGGCGCTGTCCAGGTAGACCCAGAAGACGGCTTTGGCGGAGTCGTCGAGCTGGCCGCGGAGCTTCGGCTCGATCTTGCGCTCGGCCGCTCCGGGGGTGGGGCCGGGTTCCGGCGCGGCCGCCGCGACGCCCGCGCCGACAGGCAGGAGCAGGGCTGCGGTGAGAGCGGCGAGCGCCGCGCGTAAGGATCGCCGTCTGTTGCGTTGGGCCACGTGTGGTCCTCCTCGGACGCCGTGTGCAGGTTGTGCGGGAAGGGCGTGCGTGACGTGCGCGGTCATGGTGAAGGAGGCGTCATGCCCATTACAAGAGGGCCTAATGAGCCGTATGATGCGCGCCCGGGTGGCCCTTCCGGGCCCGGCGAGCCAGCCTGAAGGCATGACCGATCCAGCGCCGGGCGCGGCGGCGAACGTTCCGGCCGGGCCCGGTGTCGCGCTCGCGTCCGCCCAGGGCCGGTGGATCGTGCTGGCCACCGTCCTCGGGTCGACCATGGCCCTGCTCGACTCCACCGTCGTCAACGTCGCCCTCCCCCATATCGGGGTGGCCCTCGGCGCCGACATGGCCGTGCTCCAGTGGACCGTCAACGCGTACCTGCTCACCCTGGCCGGGCTGATCCTCGTCGGCGGGGCGCTGGGCGACCGGTACGGGCGGCGCCGGGTCTTCGTGCTCGGCGTGGTGTGGTTCGCAGCCGCCTCTCTGCTGTGCGGGATCGCGCCGAACGCCGGGGTCCTGGTGGCCGCCCGGGCCCTTCAGGGCGTCGGCGGGGCACTGCTGACGCCCGGTTCGCTCGCGCTGATCCAGGGCTCGATCGCCGCCGGGGACCGGGCCCGGGCCGTCGGGCTGTGGTCGGGGTTCGGCGGAGTGGGCGCGGCCGTGGGGCCGTTCCTCGGCGGCTGGCTGGTGGACGGGCCCGGCTGGCGCTGGGTGTTCCTGCTGAACGTGCCGGTGGCCGCGCTGTGCGTGCCCGTCGCCCTGCGGCACGTACCGGAATCGCGGGACCCGCAGGCACACGGACGGTTCGACGTGCTCGGCGCCGTCCTGGGGGCCGCGGCCCTCGCCCTGCTGACGTACGCGCTGATCGAGGCCCGGTCCGGGTCGCCCCTGGTGATCGCGGCGGCGGTCGGGGGCGTGCTGCTGTCCTTCGCGTTCGTGTACGTCGAGCGGCACCGGGCCGATCCGATGATGCCGCCCGACATCTTCGCCTCCCGGCAGTTCACCGCCGTCAACCTGGTCACGCTGTGCGTGTACGCGGCCTTCGGCGGGTTCTTCTTCCTCGTCGTGCTCCAGCTCCAGGTCGTCTCCGGCTACTCGGCGATGGCCGCCGGGGCCGCACTGCTCCCGACGACAGCGCTGATGCTGCTGCTGTCGGCCCGGTCGGGAGCGCTCGGGGAGCGGATCGGGCCGCGGATCCCGCTCACGGTGGGGCCGCTGCTGTGCGCGGCCGGAATGCTGCTGATGCTGCGGGTGGGGCCGGACGCCTCGTACGTACAGGACGTGCTGCCCGCGCTGGTCGTGATGGGCCTGGGCATGGTGGCCCTGGTGGCACCGCTGACAGCGACCGTGCTGTCCTCGGTGGACCCCGGCCGGGCGGGCCTGGCCAGCGGCATCAACAACGCGGCCGCGCGTGCGGCCGGGCTGCTGGCGGTGGCGGCGCTGCCGCTGCTGTCGGGCATGGGGCCGGACGCGTACCGATCGGCGTCCGAGTTCGACGCCGCCTTCGGCCGGGCCATGCTGTGGTGCGCGGGGGTGCTGGTGCTGGGCGCCGCCGTGGCCTGGACGACGGTACGCACACCCGCACCGGGGGCGTGCCACCCGCAGTGCCACACGTACTGCGCGATGTCCGCTCCGCCCCTCGAACCCCCGAGGACGGCCGAGACGTGACCGGTGCGGCCCGGGGCCCGCGATGGGCCCGGGCGGCGATCCGCTGCGGCGGTTCCGGGGGATGGCGGTCGCCGTGCGCAGGTGCGGAGGCTGACCGTACGGTGGGAAGGGGCGTCCGCGGAGGCGCCATGTGCTGGAACGCCACGGCCGACCTGACGGCGGGTACGGTCGTCACCGCCGTCGGGATCGTGTGCGTGGCGCGCGTACGGCGGGCCCGCGATCTGCCCGTCGCCGCACTGCCGTTGCTGCTGGGCGCCCACCAGCTGGCGGAGGCCGCCGTGTGGCACGCGGGCGGCGGCCGCGGCCCGGCCACCACCGCCTGGGCGGTGATCGCCCTGCCGGTGCTGCCCGTGTGGGTGCCGCTCGGGGTCCTGCTCGCGGCCGCTCCGGCGGACCGCCGCCGCCTGTGGGGGCCGGCCGCCGTCGGCCTCGCCACCGCCGCGGTGCTCTCGTACTGCCTGGCGACCCGGCCGGCCGTCGCCGAGATCCGGGGCCACACCGTTGGCTACGGCGTGAATGTTCCGTGGATGCCGCTCGTCCTCGCGGGCTACCTCTTCGCCACGCTGGGCGCCCTGCTGCTGTCCGGCGACCGGCGGCTGCGGCTCCTCGGCGCGGTGCTCGGCGCCGGGGCATTGGCCTGCTCAGCGCTGTGGAGGCTGGAATTCGCCTCCCCCTGGTGCGCCTTCGCGGCGGTCGCGTCCCTGCTGGTGCCGGGTTGGGTCCGGCGGCCCGGGCCGGGCGCCGCTGTGACATGACGGCCGAAAGTTACCTAGACGTATGTAGTGACTTCACATGCGACCAGCAGTAGAACTCGTTTCCATTCTGCCGAGAGTGAGGAACGTCACATGAGCGACAAGGCCGTGCACGGAAACGGCTCCAATGGGGTCTCGCGTCGTGGATTCATCGCTAGAACAAGTTCCATTCTCGGAGCCGTGGCCCTCGCCGGTCAGATCACCCCGGCCCATGCGCGGTCAGCCGCCTCAGCGGCAGTGGCCGCCGGCCCCATCGACAACGGCGCGCACGTACCGGCCCTGGTGGTCGGCACCGGCTACGGAGGATCCGTCGCCGCCCTGCGGCTCGCCCAGGCCGGCGTCGGCGTCCACATGATCGAGATGGGCATGGCCTGGGACACCCCGGGCCCGGACGGCAAGATCTTCTGCAACACGACCAGTCCGGACCAGCGCTCGTACTGGCTGCGGACCAAGACCAAGCAGCCCCTGAGCAACTTCCTCGGTTTCCCGATCGACAGGGACATCCCCCGCTACACCGGGATCCTGGACGCCGAGGAGATGGGCGGCATCATCGTCTACCAGGGCCGCGGCGTCGGCGGCGGTTCGCTGGTCAACGGCGGCATGGCGGTCACCCCGAAGCGCGCGAACTTCGGCGCCATCCTCCCGTCGGTGGACGCCGACGAGATGTACACCACCTACTACCCGCGCGCCAACGCCGGGCTCGGGGTCGGACTGGTCGACCCGGCCTGGTTCGACACGGTCGACTGCTACCAGTTCGCCCGCGTCGGCCGCAAGCACGCCCAGCGCTCCGGCTTCCCGTTCGTCTTCGTCCCCGACGTGTACGACTGGGACTACATGGAGCAGGAGGCCGCCGGGACAGCCCCCAAGTCCGCGGTCGCCGGAGAGATCCTCTACGGCAACAACTACGGCAAGAAGTCGCTGCAGAAGACCTACCTCGCCCAGGCCACGGCCACCGGCAAGGTCACCGTCTCCCCGCTGCACAAGGTCACTTCCGTCTCCCCCGCGGCCGGCGGCGGCTACACCGTCGTCATCGACCAGATCACCACCACGGGCGACACCACCGCCACCAAGACCGTGGTCGCCGACAAGGTGTTCTTCGCCGCCGGCAGCGTGGGCACCAGCAAGCTGCTCGTGAGGCTCAAGGCCACCGGCGCGCTGCCGGCCCTGAACGGCGAGATCGGCAAGGGCTGGGGCGACAACGGCAACGTCATGTGCGGCCGGGCCAACCACCTGTGGGACCCGACCGGCAAGGTCCAGGCGTCCATCCCCTGCGGCGGCATCGACAACTGGGACGCGGGCGGGGCGTTCGCCGAGGTGGCGCCACTGCCGACCGGGATCGAGACGTACGCCTCGTTCTACCTGTCGATCACCAAGAACCCGAACCGCGCCGAGTTCACGTACAACGCGGCGTCGGGCGCGGTCGAGCTGAACTGGCAGACGGCGTGGAAGCAGCCGTCCATCGACATGGCCAAGAGCATCTTCGACAAGATCAACTCCAAGGAGGGGACGATCTACCGGACGGACCTGTTCGGCACCGACAAGATCTGGGGCGACCACCTCACCTACCACCCGCTGGGCGGCGCGGTGCTCAACAAGGCCACCGACAACTACGGCCGCCTGCACGGCTACACCGGCCTGTACGTGATCGACGGCGCGCTGATCCCCGGCAACACCAGCGTCAACCCGTTCGTCACCATCACGGCGCTCGCCGAGCGCAACATCGAGAAGATCATCGCCACCGACCTGTAGGCGATCCGCTCGCAGACCCGGGGCCGCCGGACGTACCGGCCGGCCCCGGACCCCTTGCCGTTCTCAGTGCCCCGGCAGTACGCACGCGCTATCGAGGCCGAGCACGTGGTTGAGCCGGCCGAAGGCCAGCCAGGACCCGATGCTCATCGTCAGCTCCACGATCTCGAGCTGGCTGTAGTGCGCCGTCATCCGCTCCCAGAACTCCTCGTCGAGGTTGTGGTGGTCGAGCGTGTACCGCTCCGCGTACTCCGCGGCCAGCCGGGTCCGCTCGTCGATCCGGTCCGTGGTGCGCCACTCGGTGACGGCGTCGGAGAACTCCTCCTCGACCTTCTCCCCGTCCCGCTCGGTCCGCCAGTCGAGGCAGAACACGCACCCGTTGATCTGCGCGACGCGCAGCCGCGCGGCCTCGAACTCGCGCAGCCTCAGGGTGGTGTGGGCGTACACGGACAGCGAGAAGTTCGCGGCGGCCATCCCGATCCCGGGGACCATGTCGCCCCACACGTACTCGATCGGGTGCCGGCCTTCGGGTATGTCGATCCTCATGGCTGTTTCCTTCCGAGCTTGCCGACGGCGGGGCGCAGGGGGACGTCGAGGGCGTCGTAGAGGCCCGGTTCGGCCTCCACCAGCCAGTCGATGGCGCCGACCAGGCGGCCGACGGCGGTGGCGTTGCCACCCGCCGAGCGGTTCTCGCCCTCGTCGGTGGCCTCGATGGTGACCTCGATGTGCGGGCGGCCCTCGATGATCACCCGGTGGACGCCGTCACCGCCGTCGGGCGGCGTCGGCCAGTCGGGGGCGCAGGAGGCGTGGATGCGGGTGACGTGCTCGATGACGATGCGGGGTTCGCCCTCGACGATGCCCTGCACTTCGAAGCGGATGGCCCCCTGGGTGCCGGCCTCGAACTCGCCCATGGTGCGGGTGGTCACGGTGGCGTCGAGGGCGCGGCGGTCGACGCTCTCGCGGATCTCGTCGAGTTCGACGCCCAGGGCCCGGGCCATCATGCGGATCTGCCCGCCCCACACCATGGTCGGGACGGACGGCATCAGCATCATGGGCTCGAAGTCCATGGGATGGCCCATGCCGACGAGGTGGCGGACGGAGTCCGGCTGGTCGTAGGTGGAGTAGTCGAATATCTCCTGGCAGCGGACGGCGTCGATGGTGGTGCCGAGTCCGCTGAGCAGGAGCGGGAGTACGTCGTTGCCCCAGCCGGGGTCGACGCCGGAGGCGAACAGCGAGCCGCCGCCCTCCGCGACCGCGGCGGCCACCGGATCGCGGAACTCGGGCGGGGCGTTGCGGTGGTCGTAGAGCGGGTAGAGGGCGGGGCTGACGACGACCGCACCGGCCCGGACGGCCCGGGTGATGTCGGCGAGGGCGTCGTCGGGGCGGGTGTCGCCGGAGGCCGCGTAGACGACGGCCCGCGGCCCGGCGGCGAGGACCGCCTCGATGTCGTCGGTGGCCACGATCCCGGTGTCGTGGTCGAGTTCGCCGAGCCTGCCCGCGTCGCGGCCGATTTTGTCGGGATGGTGGACGATGACGGCGGCCAGTTTCAGCGCCGGATGGGCTTCTACGGCACGGATGGCCAAACGGCCGACGTTGCCGGTACCCCAGACAACCGTGGAAATCATGCGCGGAGGGTAGCGACAGGACCTGCACGTTTCCAGAGTCGCGAGCCCCGGCCTTCCGTCACTGGTTCTGACCGCCCAGGACGAAGAGGAGGTAGACGAAGAAGGCGAAGAGGTGGCCGACGAACAAGTAGGCGATCAGCCGAATCACCAGACCGCGCGGGAACTTGGACTGGATGTTCATGGTGGGGCTCCTGGGCTGGGGGAGGGCTAGGGGTGGTGTGCGGTCGCGCTGCCGGCACCGCCGCCGCCGAGGCACAGCCCGGCGAGGCTGCTCTGCAGCAAGGTGTGGACGAACAGCAGGTCGGCTCCGCCCGGGGCGGCCGCGCCGATCCGGTGCGGGGTGAGCGAGTCGAAGTGCGCGCTGTCCCCGGGCTCCAGCAGGTACTCGGCCTCCGCCAGGTGCAGCCGCAGCCGCCCCTTGAGGACGTACAGCCACTCCTCGCCGGGGTGGACGCGGACCAGCTCGCCCTGGCTGCGGCCACGGGGGTCCCCCCGGACCGAGTCTGCGGGCGGGACGTGCACGCGCAGGGCCTGCATCCCGCGGCCGGAGCCGCCGGCCTGCCAGTACGTCCACCCGTCGGCCTCGCGGGCACCCGGACCGCCCGCCCGTACGATGGGATCGGCGACGGCGGGGGTCTCGCCCAGCAGTTCCGAGACCGTCGTACCGTAGGTGCGGGCGAGTCCGAGCAGCAGCGGCAGCGAGGGCTGGCGCCGCCCGGTCTCCAGCCGGGACAGGTGCGCGGGCGAGAGCCGGGCCCGTGCGGCGGCGGCCTCCAGGGTGAGCCCGGCACGACGCCGCAGCTCACGCAGCTGCGGCGCCACGGAGGGCAGCTCTTCGGCGCCGGCACCCAGATCGGGGCCGAGGTCGGGGCCGACCGGTTCGTGGGAACCTTCGGGGCCGGGGGCAGGACCGGATGTCATGCCCCGATTGAGCCAGAATCCTGCCTGCATGGCAATTTCCCTTGCCTCTGAGGCAAAAGGACTCGAGGCCCCGGCCCCGCGACCCGCCTGCCCGCCCAACCCACGAATTCAGCCGGGGTGGTGTGCGCCGAGCACCGTCTCCACCGTGTCCGCCTGGTCCGCGGTCTTGTCCGGGCGGTGCCGCAGCACCCGTGCGAAGCGCAGGGCGACCCCCGCCGGGTAGCGGGGGGAGCGCTGGAGGCCGTCGTACGCGATCTCCACCACCAGTTCGGGCCGCACACGCACGGTGAAGCCGTCGTCCTCCACCGCCAGCTCGCGCAGCCGGTCGGTCTGCCAGCGCAGCATCGCGTCGGTGAGCCCCTTGAAGGTCTTGCCGAGCATGGCGTACGTGCCGTCGGCGGCCCGGGCCCCGAGGTGCAGGTTCGAGAGCAGTCCGGTGCGCCGGCCGTGGCCCCATTCGACGGCGAGCACCACCAGGTCGAGGGTGTGCACCGGCTTCACCTTGAGCCAGTATCTGCCGCGCCGCCCGGCCGCGTAGGCGGAGTCGAGGGCCTTGACCATCACCCCCTCGTGACCGCGGCGCAGGGTCTCGGCCCAGAACTCCTCGGCGGCGGCCCCCTGCCCCGCCGGGTCCTCGACGACGAGCCGGCGGACCCGGGAGTCCTCCGGCACGAGGGCGGCGAGCGCCGCGTAGCGCTCGCGCACCGGGAGGTCGAGGAGCACCTCGTCCCCGGCCGCCAGCACGTCGAAGAAGTACGGGACGACGGGCAGCGTCCGCCGGGCGGTCTCGACGTCGACCCGCGATCCGACCCGGCTCGCGACCTCCTGGAAGGGCACCGGCCGGCCGTCCGCCGCCTGCCCGATCACCTCTCCGTCGAGGATG
Organism: Streptomyces sp. NPDC050448; assembly: GCF_040655295.1. Taxonomy (NCBI): domain Bacteria; kingdom Bacillati; phylum Actinomycetota; class Actinomycetes; order Kitasatosporales; family Streptomycetaceae; genus Streptomyces; species Streptomyces sp. NPDC050448. Next base: position 208,277 of record NZ_JBFAJR010000006.1, read on the forward strand.
AACCGCTCCCCCGGCAGCGCCCGCGCCCGCTGCGCCACCTCCGGCAGCCGGTCGGTGATCTCGTCCAGGGAGCGCGTGTACACCCGTACGTCGTCCCCGTCGCGGTGCACCTGCACCCGGATCCCGTCGAGTTTCTCCTCCACCGCGCACGGCCCGAGCGCGGCCAGGGCCTCGGCCACCGACTTCGCGGTGTTCGCCAGCATCGGCTGTACGGGCTGCCCGACGCGGAGCGTGACCTCGCGCAGGGCCGCCGCGCCGTCGGCCAGCACCGCCGCGGCCACCCGGGGCAGCGAGCCGTCGAGCATCGCGGCGCGGCGCAGCTCGGCGGCCGGCACCCCGGCGGCCGCGGCGACTCCTTCCAGCGCGACCGCGTCGAGGGCGCCCTGGCGGACCTCTCCGGAGAGCAGGCTGCGCAGGAACCGCTGCTCGGGCCCGGTGGCCGCGCCGAGCAGGGCGTCGAGGATCCGGCGCCGTTCGGCCTGCGCGCCCGTGCCCGCCACGCCGGCGAGCTCCGTCACCGCCGCGTCGACGGCGGTGACGGTCAGGGTGGGCTCGGCGGCGGGTTCGGCCTCCCGCCCGAGCACGCGCCACCCGATGCCCGGCCGGCCCTGCGGAAGGCGCCCCGCGAGGTACGAGATGACCAGGCCGGCCTCCTCGGGGGGCGCGGCGGCGAACAGCTCCGCGAGCAGGGCGGTCTTCCGTGACCGGGCGGAGGTCTCGGCGACCTCCCGGGACACGCGCGCGACCTCGGCGAGCAGCATGCCGTCATCCTCCCGCCGCTCGGCGTACGGCGCAGGTCGGGTCCGGGTACCGCGGGTGCGGTATGCCGGGCTGCCCGTGTAGTCCTTGAGGAGGTGGGCGGTTCCGCCTGGGGGCGCTCAGGGGTCGATGGCCTGGCGTCTAGGGTTCCCGTATGAAGCTCCGACAGCCGAAGCTCCGACTGCCGCGGCGCCGCCGAAGCCGCCTGCTCGCGGGCGCAGCCGCGCTCGCCGTCGTGGCGGGGGCCGGTACGTGGACCGCCGCCGCGTCCGGCGAGGCGCCCCCGGTGCACCGCCTGGACCGCAGGGTGGAGATGCCCGGGGCCGGGATCGACACCTCGTACTTCACGGCCGGCGGCACGGGGAAGCGGCCCGCGGTGCTCCTCGGGCACGGTTTCGGCGGCAGCAAGGACGATGTCCGCGCGCAGGCCGAGCGGTTGGCCCGGGACGGGTACGCCGTCCTGACCTGGTCGGCGCGCGGCTTCGGCCGCTCCGGCGGGCAGATCGGGCTCAACGACCCCGAGTACGAGGTCAAGGACGTGTCGCGGCTCGTCGACTGGCTCGCACAGCAGCCCGAGGTGCGGCTCGACGGGGACGGCGATCCGCGCGTCGGCGTCGCGGGGGCCTCGTACGGAGGGGCGATCTCGCTGCTCGCCGCCGGATACGACCGGCGGATCGACGCGATCGCCCCGCAGATCACCTACTGGAACCTCGCGGACGCCCTCTTCCCGCAGGGCGTGTTCAAGAAGCTGTGGGCAGGGCTGTTCTTCACCACCGGTTCGGCCGGCGGGATGCAGCCGGCGGGCAGCCCGGGCGCGGCGGCCGCCCCCGCCTCCGGTGGTGCCGGCCCCTCCGACGGCGCCGCCACCGCCTGCGGGCGGTTCCAGCCGGAGCTGTGCGCCATGTACGAGCGGGTCGCGGTGGCCGGGAAGCCCGACGCCGAGGCCCGCGCCCTCCTGGAGCGGCGCAGCCCGTCGGCGGTCGGGGACCGGATCAAGGTGGCGACCCTCGTGGTGCAGGGCCAGGACGACTCCCTCTTCCCGCTGGACCAGGCCGACGCCATGGCGAAGGCGATCGCGGCGAACGGCGCGCCCGTCTCCGTGGACTGGGCGGCCGGCGGGCACGACGGCGGCATGCGCGAGTCCGGCCGGGTCGAGGCCCGGGTGGCCGCCTGGTTCGACCGCTACCTCAAGGACGATCAGGGCGCGGACACCGGCCCGGCCTTCCGGGTCTCGCGCTCCGGCGGCATCGACTCCACCGACGGGGCCGTCCGGCTGCGTGGTGCGAGCGGCGAGCGCTACCCGGGGCTGGTGGCCGGGCCCCGGGAGTTCGCCCTGAGCGGCCGGGAGCAGAGCTTCGCCAATCCGGCGGGCGGCGCCCCGCCCGCGCTGTCCGCCCTGCCGGGGATCGGCGGGCAGCTCGCCGCGTTCGGGGCCGGGCTCTCGCTGGACTTCCCGGGGCAGAACGCCCGGTTCGAGTCGGAGCCGCTGGCCGAAGGGGTGCGGATCACCGGGACGCCGGCCGTCACCCTGAACGTGAGGTCGACGGCCGCGGACGGTTCGGCCGTCCTGTTCGGCAAGGTGTACGACGTCGGTCCCGACGGGCGCCAGGCTGTGCTGCCGAGCCAGCTGGTCGCCCCGCTGCGCGTGGAGAACGCGCAGCAGGGGGCGACGGTGGAGCTGCGGCTCCCCGCCGTCGACCACGCCGTGGAGGCCGGGCACCGGCTGCGGCTCGTCGTCGCCGCGACCGACCTCGGCTACGCGTCCCCCGCCGCACCGGCCACCTACACGGTCACGGCGCAGGGCGCCCTGGCCGTTCCGGTGGCCGACGGGGTACGGACGGCCTCGGCGGGGCTGCCCGCGTGGACCTGGGGGCTGCCGCTGGGTGCCGCGCTGCTGGCCGCGGCGCTGCTGGGGATCCGCAGGACCGGCCGGGGGAGTGCGGGGGCGCGGGCCGGCGCACCGCAGCCCGACCCCGCGCTGGCCGACGTACCCCTGGAAATCACCGGTCTGACGAAGCGGTACGCGAAGGCACAGGACCGGTACGCGGTGCGGGACCTGTCGTTCCGGGTGGAGAAGGGGCAGGTCCTGGGCCTGCTCGGGCCCAACGGCGCCGGCAAGACCACCACGCTGCGGATGCTGATGGGGCTGATCTCCCCGGATGCCGGGGAGATCCGGGTGTTCGGGCACGCGGTACGGGCCGGGGCGCCGGTGCTGTCGCGGGTCGGGGCGTTCGTCGAAGGGGCCGGCTTCCTGCCGCACCTGTCGGGGCGGGCCAACCTGGATCTGTACTGGCAGGCCACCGGGCGCCCGGCCGAGGACGCGCACATGGCGGAGGCCCTGGAGATCGCCGGACTCGGCGATGCCCTGGAGCGAGCGGTGCGCACGTACTCGCAGGGCATGCGGCAGCGGCTCGCGATCGCGCAGGCCATGCTCGGGATGCCGGATCTGCTGATCCTCGACGAGCCGACGAACGGTCTGGACCCGCCGCAGATCCGGGAGATGCGGGACGTGATGATCCGGTACGCGGCGGGCGGGCGGACGGTCATCGTCTCCAGCCACCTGCTGTCGGAGGTCGAGCAGTCGTGCACCCACCTGGTGGTCATGGACCGCGGACGGCTCGTGCAGACGGGCGAGGTCGCGGAGATCACGGGCGGCGGGGACACCCTGCTGGTGACGCTGGCCGAGCCGGTCGACGAAGGGAGCGTGGGGAAGGTGGCCGCGCTGGAGGGAGTGGGTTCCGTGGCGGCGGCCGCGGACGGACTGCTGGTGCGGCTGGAGGGTGCGACGGCCGCCGGGCTGATCGCCGAGCTGGTACGGCTGGAGGTCCCGGTGTCCGCAGTGGGGCCGCACCGCCGGCTCGAGGACGCTTTCCTCACCCTGATCGGAGGTGCGGCGTGAGCGCCGTGACAGAGGTGGCCGCCGGCTACCGGGCGAGCCGTACGCTGCCGCTGCGCGTGGAGGCGCTGCGGCAGTGGCGCAGGCGGCGGACGCTGGTGATGGGCGGGGTACTGGCCGCGCTCCCCTTCGTCATGATCATCGCGTTCGCGGTGGGCGGCGGGCAGGACGGCCGCCGGGGCGGCGACGGCCGGATCACGCTCATCGACACGGCGACGGCCTCGGGTGCGAACTTCGCGGCCACCTGCCTGTTCGTGTCGGCCGGCTTCCTGTTGGTCGTGCCGGTGGCGCTGTTCTGCGGGGACACGGTGGCGTCGGAGGCGAGCTGGTCCTCGCTGCGCTACCTGCTGGCCTCGCCGGTGCCGAGGGCCCGGCTGCTGTGGAGCAAGCTGGTGGTGGCGCTGGGCTTCAGCCTGGCGGCGATGGTGCTGCTGCCGGTGGTGGCGCTGGCGGCGGGCACGGCGGCGTACGGGTGGGGACCCCTGAAGCTGCCCACGGGCGGCTCGTTGGCGGCCGCGGACACCGTGCCGCGCCTCGCCCTCGTGGTGGCGTTCGTCTTCGTGTCGCAGCTGGTCACGGCCGGGCTGGCGTTCTGGCTGTCGACGCGGACGGACGCGCCGCTGGGCGCGGTGGGCGGGGCGGTCGGGCTGACGATCGTGGGCAACGTGCTGGACGCGGTGACGGCGCTCGGATCGTGGCGGGAGTTCCTGCCCGCGCACTGGCAGTTCGCGTGGGCGGATGCGCTGCAGCCGCAGCTGGAGTGGGGCGGGATGGTCAAGGGGACGGCGGTGTCGGTGTCGTACGCGCTGGTGCTGTTCGCGCTCGCGTTCCGCGGGTTCTCCCGCAAGGACATCGTGTCCTGAGCGCCGCACGCCGGGCGGACCGTCGGCTTTCGCGCGGCGCCCGCCCGGTGTGCGGGCCGTCGGCCCGCGTGCAGGCCGTCGGCCCGGCGTGTGGGCCGTCGGCTCGCGTGTAGGCCGCCCGCCCGGGTGCAGGCCGTCGGTGTGTGGGCCGTCCGCGGCAATGGGGGCCGCGCCCACGTGCGCCTGCCGTGCGGTCGCCCCGACGCGCTGGACAATCGCGGTCGTCACGACGTACGGACGCGTCTGCGCGGCACCGAGGGGTACCTCCCATGCACACAGAAGGACATCCGGCTCGCAGGGCCGTACTGACCGGCGGCCTCGCGGCGGCGGCCGCCGTCGTGCTCTCGGGATGCTCGTCCCCGCGTGCGCCGAAGGTGACGACCGCAGCTCCGCAGCCGCGGCCGGCCACGCCCCAGGCCGCGTTCGTGCGCCTGATGGAAGGCAACAAGCGCTGGGTGAGCGGGAACCTCGAACACCCCGACCGGGATCCCGAGCGGCGCGAGCTGGTCGCCGAGGCGCAGGACCCCTTCGGGGTGGTCCTCGCCTGCATCGACTCCCGGGTGGCGCCCGAGCTGATCTTCGACACCGGTCTGGGCGACCTGTACGTCCTGCGCACGGGCGGGCAGGCGGTCGGCCCGGTGGTGACCGGTTCCGTCGAGTACGGGCCCCTGACGGGCGGCACTCCGCTGATCGTCGTGCTCGGCCACCAGCGCTGCGGCGCCATCGAGGCCGCGTACAAGTCGCTGAAGGACGGTACGCCCCTGCCCGGCAACCTCCAGGCGATCGTCAAGGCCGTGGAGCCGGCGTACCGGCTGACGGTCAAGAACCCCGGCGCCGACCCCGTCGACACCATGACCCACCACCAGATCAAGGTGACCGCGGCCGATCTGCGCGCCAACGCCGACCTGGGGCCCCTCGTGAAGAAGGGCGCCCTGGCCGTCGTCGGCGCCTACTACTCGCTGGACACCGGCAAGGTGGAGGTCCTGACGGGCTCGCCCGTCTGAACCTCCGGGGCTCACGCCCCCGCGATCGCGTCGATCTCCGCCAGCAGTTCGGGCTCCAGCGGGCGGTCGGCGACGGCCGCGTTGGCCCGTACCTGCTCGGGGGAGGTGGCACCCGCGATGACGGAGGAGCAGCCCGGCTGGGCGCAGAGCCAGCCGATGGCGAGTTCGAGGACGCTGCGGCCGTACTTGTCGGCGAGGGCGGCCAGCGCCTCGACCGTGTCGAGCCGCTCCTCGGTGAGGTAGGCGTCGCGGCCCTCGAGGCGGGAGCCGGCCGGGACGGGGGCGCCCCGGCGGATCTTGCCGGTGAGCAGGCCGTTGGCGAGCGGGAAGTACGGGAGCACGCCGAGTCCGTAGTGCACGGCGGCCGGGACCAGTTCCCGCTCCGCATTCCGCTGGAGCAGCGACCATTCGTTCTGCGCCGACACGAAGGGGGCCGCGCCCGTTTCGCGGGCGACATGGGCGGCTTCGGCGAGCTGCCAGCCGCTGAAGTTGGAGTGCCCGATGTAGCGGATCTTGCCCTCGGTGACGAGCTCCGTGAGCGCGGCCAGGGTCTCCGCGAGGGGGGTCGCCGGGTCGGGGCTGTGCAGCTGGTAGAGGTCGATGTGGTCGGTGTCCAGGCGGCGCAGGGACTCCTCGACGGCCCGCCGGATGTACGCCCGGCCGCCGCGGGATCCGGCGGCGGGCCCGTACTCCATGTCCATGCCCGCGTAACCGAACTTGGTGGCCAGGACGACCTGGTCGCGGCGGCCCTTGATGGCCTGGCCGAGGTGGCGCTCGGAGCCGCCGCGGCCGCCGTAGATGTCGGCGGTGTCGAGGAGGGTGATCCCCGCCTCGAGCGCGGCGTCGACGACGGCGCGGGTGGCCTGGGCGTCGAGGCGGCCGCCGAAGTTGTTGCAGCCGAGTCCGACGGCGGAGACCTGAAGACCTGAACTGCCCAGCGAGATGTAGCGCATGCGGTGGGTTCCTCCACACTCGTCCGGCCGATGATCGACTAAGCGGCCAGTCTAGGCACGCCGGTTCTGCGGAAGCCGCCCTTCCTCACGCCGCCTTCGCCACGCGGTCCTTCCTCACGCCGCCTTCGCCACGCGGTCCTTCCTCACGCCGCCTTCGCCACGCGGTCCTTCCTCACGCCGCCCTTCCTCACACCGTCCGGCCCGCGCCGGCGGAGGGTTCCGCCGCCGTGATGCGCGGCGGCTTGTGGCCCGCCCGGACGAAGGCCTCCGTCACGGCCTCGGCGACCAGCGGTTCGGCGTCCGCGTCGATCAGGGCCAGGGCGGATCCGCCGAAGCCGCCGCCGGTCATCCGGGCTCCGTACGCGCCCGCCGCACAGGCGGTGGCGACCGCCAGGTCGAGCTCCGCGCAGGACACCTCGTAGTCGTCCCGCAGCGAGGCGTGGCCCTCGGTCAGCAGCGGGCCCGCCTCGCGCAACCGGCCGGCGCGGAGCAGCTCCTCCACCCGTACGACCCGTTCGTTCTCGGTGACGACGTGCCGGACCCGTCTGCGCCGGACCGGGTCGCCGAGGCGGGCCAGGGCCTGGTCCAGCTCCTCGTACGGGAGGTCGCGCAGGGCGGGCAGCCCGAGCGCGGCGGCCGCCCCGTGGCAGGAGGCGCGGCGCTCGGCGTAGGCCCCGTCGGCCAGGTCGTGCTTGACCCGGGTGTCGATGACCAGGAGGCGCAGTCCGGCCGCCGCGCAGTCGAAGGGGATGTGCCGTTGTTCGAGGGTGCGGGTGTCGAGGTGGAGGGCGTGGCCTGCGGTGGCGCAGGCCGAGGCCGTCTGGTCCATCACCCCGCAGGGAACGCCGACGTAGGCGTTCTCGGCACGGCGGGCGAGCGCGGCCAGTTCGGGCCGGGTGAGCGGGATCCCGTACAGGTCGGTGAGCGCCAGGGCGGTGGCCACCTCCAGGGCGGCGGAGGAGGACAGGCCGGCCCCGGCCGGCACATCGGACCGCACGTGCAGATCGGCGCCCCGGACGGGAAGGCCCGCGTCCAGCAGGGCCCACAGCACCCCGGCCGGGTACGCGGCCCAGCCCGCGGAGCCGGTGGGCGGGCGGGCCGGGTCGAGGTCGCCGGGGCGGAGGGTGACCACGCCGGACGGGACGTCGGCGGAGTGGAGCCGGAGGATCCCGTCGGCGCGCCGCGCGGCGGCGACCTCCGTGCGCTGCGGCAGCGCGAAGGGCAGGGCGAAGCCGTCGTTGTAGTCGGTGTGTTCGCCGATCAGATTGACCCGGCCCGGAGCCGCCCAGACGCCCTCGGGCGGGGACCCGTACAACCGGCGGAACCCGTCCGCTGCCTGGTTCATCGGCTCGCCACCTCCCGCAGCCGCGCGGCCGCGTCCTCGGGCCGGACGTCGTTCATGTAGGCCTCCATCCCGGATTCGGTTCCTGCCAGGTACTTGAGCTTGTCAGCGGTGCGGCGGACCGTGAAGAGCTCCAGGTGGAGCGCGAAGTCGGCCCGGTCCTCCCCGGATGCCGGCGCCTGGTGCCAGGCGGAGATGTACGGGGTGGGCCCGGGCGCCCCGAACAGCCGGTCGAAGCGGCGCAGCAGCTCCAGGTAGAGGCGGGGGAACTCGGCGCGGGCCGCGTCGTCCAGAGTGGTCAGGTCGGCGGTGCGGCGGTGCGGATAGAGGTGGACCTCGTACGGCCAGCGCGCGGCGTAGGGCACGAAGGCGGTCCAGTGGTCCCCTTCGAGGACGACCCGGGTCCCCTCGGCGCGTTCGGCGGCGAGCACCTCCTCGAAGAGGTTGCCGCCGGTGCGGGCGCGGTGGGCGGCGACGGTGGCGAGCATACGGGTGGTGCGCGGGGTGATGAAGGGGAAGGCGTAGATCTGGCCGTGCGGGTGCGCGAGGGTCACGCCGATCTCGGTGCCGCGGTTCTCGAAGCAGTAGACCTGCCGGACCCCCGCGTGGGCGGAGAGTTCGGCGGTGCGGTCGGTCCAGGCTGCCAGGACCAGTGCGGCGCGCTCCTCGTCGAGCTCGGCGAAGGAGGTCCGGTGGTCGGGGGTGAAGCAGATGACCTCGCAGCGGCCGGTGTCGCCGGCGAGGGAGGGGAAGCGGTTCTCGAAGACGACCACGTCGTAGTCGGGGGCCGGGATCTCGCTCGCGCGCCCCTCGGTGGAGGGGCACAGCGGGCAGGCGTCGGCGGGCGGGAGGTAGGTGCGCCCCTGGCGGTGGGAGGCGATGACCACGGCGTCGCCGAGCAGCGGGTCGCGGCGTATCTCGGAGGAGGTGGCGGACGCGTCGAGGGGGCGGGTGTCGGGGACGGCGCGGGCGGCGCCGTCGTCGGCGTCGTAGTACAGGATCTCGCGGCCGTCGGCCAGGTGGGTGCTCGTTCGCTTCACGGGAAGAGCTTCTCTCACGGGAAGGTCACCGGAGTTCGCCGGGGGGTCACTGGAGGGTGACGACGGTGGGGCGGCCGAGGTCGGGGCGGTCGCGCAGCGGCAGGTCGGCGCCGGAGCGCTCCAGCTCGAGGAGGACGATCTCGTTCCGGCCGGTCCGCCACAGGGGTGCGGGGGCGTAGAGGGTGCGCTGCGGTCCGCGCGGCGTGTCGTAGTGGCCGAGGAGGAAGCCGTTCAGCCAGACGAGGCCGGTGCCCCAGCCGGAGACGTCGACGAATCCGTCGGCGGGGGCGCCCGGGAGGGCGTGGGTGAAGCGGTGGAAGGCCGGGCGTCCCGTGCCGGGGGTGTCCGTCGACCAGTCCAGGCCGGTCAGGGCGGTGCGACCAGTCGGGTCGGCCGGGGTGACGCAACCGGCCGCGTCGGGGCAACCGGCCACGTCGGGGCAACCAGCCACGTCGGGGCCAGCGGCCGCGTCGGCCGTGTCGGGGCCGGCGTCGGCCGTGTCGGTGAGCGGGAGCGGCCTGATCTCCCATTCGAACAGCTGCTGGTGGCCGTGGCGGACGCCGCGCCAGATGCCCTTGCGGTCGTCGAGCAGCGGGCCGTAGTTCACCCGCCCCTGGGCACGGACGAGGAGGTCGAGGACGACCCCGGCCTCGCCGACGGGCAGGTCGAGCCCCTCGTCGGGCCGGTTGCGGTCGAGGATGCCCAGGGGCTCCCCGTCGGCGAAGACGTACGCGCGGTCGCCGAGGCCGTCGATGCGGACGGGCATGGCCGGGCGCGGCCCGGTGACGGTGGTGCGGTAGTGGATCAGGCCGTGGGCCTGGCCGAGCTTCTCCATGGACTCGGGCGCGGGGCGCAGCACGGGCTCCCCGCACAGCAGGTCGAGGTGGTCCAGGAGCGGGGCGGTGCCGGCCGCGACGGCGAGGGCCGGGGTGATGCGGGGCGGTGGCTGCGGCAGCGGGCCGTCGGGCAGTGGCACGTACTTGCCGATGACCTCGCGGAACGCGTGGAACTTGGGGGTGAGTTCGCCGGCCTCCCCGATGGGGGCGTCGTAGTCGTAGCTGGTGATCGTGGGCTGGTAGCCGGGGTCGCCGGGACGGGACCCGGTGTGGTTGGCGCCCGCCCAGAAGCCGAAGTTGGTGCCGCCGTGGGCCATGTAGAGGTTGACGGAGGCGCCGGTGGCGAGGAGTTCGTCGAGGGACTGCGCCGCGTCCTCGACGGCGCGGACGTGGTGGTCCTCGCCCCAGTGGTCGAACCAGCCGATCCAGAACTCCATGGCGGCGAGCGGGCCGGTCTGCTGGTAGCGGCGCAAGTGGGCGAGGCGTTCGGCGGGCCGGGCGCCGAAGGTGGCGGTGGCGAGCCGGCCCGGGAGCATGCCGCCCTGGAGCATGGCGTCCTCGGGTCCGTCGGCGGTGAACAGGAGGCAGTCCACGCCGCGATCGACCAGGGCCCGTTCCACATGGGCGCGGTAGGGGGTGTCGTTGCCGTACGAGCCGTACTCGTTCTCGATCTGTACGGCGACGACCGGACCGCCGCGGCTCGCCAGCAGGGGCAGCAGCTCGGGGACGACGAGGTCGAACCAGCCGTCGGCCTCGGCCTCGAAGCGGGGGTCGGAACAGCGCAGGTGGAGGCCGTCGACGGCGAGGAGCCGGGCGGGCAGGCCGCCGAAGTCCCATTCGGCGCAGATGTACGGGCCGGGGCGGACGATGGCGTCCAGGCCGAGGCCCTGGGCGGTGCGCAGGAAGCGGCCGAGGTCGCGCCGGCCGGTGAAGTCGGCCTTGCCGGGGGCGCTCTCGTGAAAGTTCCAGGGGACGTAGGTGTCCACGGTGTTGACGCCCAGGGCGCGCAGCCGGCGCAGCCGGTCCTCCCACAGGCCGGGATGGACCCGGAAGTAGTGCAGCGCTCCCGAGATGATGCGGTGGGGGCGCCCTGCGCGCCGGAATCCGTCCTGGTCGTACGTGAGCATGCGCTGACTCCCGAAAGAGGTCGAGATGCCGTGAGGTGCCGGATGCCGCCGAATATACGAACGCACCGTCCACGCCGTCAATGAACAGTTGATCGGAAACGATCGAATCGATCGGTTCGATTCTCTATGATGGCGGAGTGCCCGGAACACGCCGGAGCTCACCACGGCAGGGGGAATCTTGAGACCACACGTGGACCAGCGCCAGGCGCGGGTGCTCGCGCTCGTCCGGGCGCGGGGCAGTGTGCGCGTGGCGGACCTGGCCCAGGAGCTGGGCGTATCGCCGGTCACCCTGCGGCGCGACATCGAGGCGATGGCGGCCCGGGGCGAGATCCACCGGATGCACGGGGTGATCAGCCGGGTGGAGTCCGGGCGGCCGGGCGCTCCGGCGGCTCAGGCGTCGCCGCCGGCGCCCGCCGGGGGCGGGGCGGCAGCCTCGGCGGGTGCCGCGGGGCTGGTGATCGGGATGGTGGTGCCGACCACGGAGTACTACTACGCGGACGTCGTACGCGGAGCCCGCGAGGTGGTCGAGGCGCGGGGCGCGCGGCTGACCGTGGGCCTGACGCGGTACCTGCCGGGCGAGGACCGGACGCAGGCGGACCGCCTGCTGTCCACCGGGGCGGACGGACTGCTGCTCACCCCGAACTGGGATGCCGGTTCACCCGGGCCCGGGGAGGGGGCGTGGACGGCGGAGCTGCCGGTTCCGACGGTGCTGGTGGAGCGGTGGGCCCCGCCCGGGCATCCGGCCGCGGCTCTGGACCGGGTGGCTTCCGACCATGCGCACGGCGCCGCGACAGCGGTGCAGCACCTGGCGGAACGGGGCCACCGGCGGATCGCGCTGGCCAGCCGTGCGACGCCGACGACGCCGCGGCTGCGGGCCGGGTACGAGACGGCGGTGGCCGCGCTCGGACTGGAGCCGGCGCCGCAGTGGCCCGCGGCCGGGCCGGCCCCGCTCTCGGACGCGGACCTGTTCGCGCGGACGCTGGACTACCTGTACGAGGCAGTGACGGCGGGCGGGGTGACCGCGGCTCTGATCCACAGCGACACCGACGCGATCATGTTGATCCCGAGGCTCCAGGCGCGCGGCGTACGGGTGCCGGAGGACCTCGCGGTGATCACGTACGACGACGAGGTGGCGGGGCTGGCCGACGTGCCGCTCTCGGCGGTGGCGCCGGCCAAGCGCGAGGTGGGGGCGCGGGCGGCGGGGCTGCTGCTGGACCGGCTGACGGCAGCGGGCGAGGGGGCGGACGAGGGGGCGCGGCAGCATCTGGAACTGCTCCCCCGACTGACGATCCGTTCATAAAGGGCAGAAGTCACCTTCCGAACTGATTGTTTCGATCGAGTTGCGCATTCGCTCTTGACGGTGGGCTAGTTCGCACAAAAGATGGGCCGCGTTCTCCCCTCCGCCGCCGTCCGTGGTCGTCCGCAGGAGCCACTCCATGTCGCGCAGCTTCCGTTCCTTCCGCACGCCCCGCCCGTCCGGCCTGCCCCGCCAGCCCTGCCCGCCCGGTCTGCCACGCCCGCCCTGCCCGTCCGGTCTGCCCCGCCTGCCCCGCATGGCCCGCCTGCCCCGCCCGTCCGGTCTGCCACGCCCGCCCCGCATGGCCCGCCTGCCCCGCCCGTCCGGTCTGCCACGCCCGCCCCGCCTTGCGTTGACCGTCTCGGCCCCCTCCCTCGCACTGTTCGCCACCCCGTGCGGCGGGGGGTCGGAGCCGGGCGCGGCCGGGGCGGCCGGGCCTTGCCGGAGCAGCTGGTCAGCCTCACCTACTGGTCTTCGTCCGCGGGTGCGCAGCAGACGGCGGACGCGTTCAACACGACGCACCCGAACGTCCAGGTGAAGTTCTCGGCGGTGCCGGGCGGGCCCGACGGGGCGGCCGAGCCGGCCAATGCGGGGCCCCGGCTCCGGCCTCGGCCCCGGCTCGCCTCGCGCGGGGCCGCGCCCTGCTCTCCCGTACCGCCGTCAAAGCCGCCCTCCTCCTCGTCTCCGGCCACACCCTCATGCCCCTCGCCTGGCTGGTCCTGGCCGCCACCAGAACCGCCGCGACCGCTTCGCCACCGATCCGTACGCCCTGGGGGACCTCAGCCTCCTCACCAACCTCGGCGAGGGCCTCGGCGGCCGGCGCCGTGAACACGTACGGGGCCTACCTGGTGCCCGCCCTGGTCAACCCCTTCGGGGTCTACCTGGCGCTGGCCCGGGTGTTCGCCGAAGGCTACGTGCCCGACGAGGTGCCGGCCGCCGCCCGCGTCGACGGCGCGGGTGAACTGCGGCTCTTCGCGCACGTGTCGTTCCCGATGCCGTGGCCGGGGTTTGTGACCATCTTCCTGTTCACCTTCACGGCCATCTGGAACAACGTCTACGGCGCGCTGACCATGCTGAACGACGAGCGGCTCCACCCCGTCAGTCTGGGCCTGTTCATGCGGAACCGCAGCGTCTCCCAGCAGCCCGAGCTCTATCCCCTGGTGATCACCGGTTCACTCGTCGCCGTCGTCCCGCTCGCGCTGGCCTTCCTCGGCCCGCAGCGGTTCTGGCGCTCGGGTCTCACCGCAGGAGCCGTCAAGTGACTCACCGTCTCCTCCCCCGGCGCCGCCCGGCCACGGTGCTCGCCATGAGCCCGGGCACCCGGGCAGCCGTCCTCAGCGGCCGGATGCTGCCCGAGCTCGTCCGGGTCGCCGATGTGGACGCCGACCTGCTGCTGACCGGCTTCGATCACGACGAGCCCGAGCTCCACCGCCGCCTCGCAGACGCCGAGGTGCTGTTCACCGGCTGGGGCTGCCCGCCGCTCGATGCCGAGGCGCTGGACCGGATGCCGCGGCTGCGCGCCGTGGTGCATGCCGCGGGCAGCGTCAAACACCATGTCACGGAGGCCTGCTGGGAGCGCGGGCTGCTGGTCTCCAGCGCCGCCGCCGCGAATGCCGTACCGGTCGCCGAGTACACGCTCGCCGCGATCCTGTTCGCCAACAAGCGGGTCCTGGAATCCGCCCACGCCTACCGGGCGGCGCGCGGCCCGATCGACCTGCTGCGCCGCTACCCGGCCGTCGGCAACTACCACCGCACCGTCGGCATCGTCGGCGCCTCGCTCATCGGCCGGCGCGTCATGGAGCTGCTGCGCCCCTTCGACCTGCGGGTGCTCGTCCACGATCCGTACGCCGACCCGGGCGAGCTCGCCGCGCTGGGCGAGTCCTGCGGGCTCGACGAACTGCTGCGCCGCAGCGACGTGGTGAGCCTGCACGCCCCCGCACTCCCCCAGACCCGTCATCTGCTGGACGGCTCCCGGCTGGCGCTGATGCCGGACGGCGCCACGCTCGTCAACACCGCGCGGGGCTCGCTCGTCGACACCGTGGCGCTGACCGAGGAGCTGGTCGCGGGGCGGCTGCACGCCGTACTCGACCACACCGAGCCCGAGGTGCTGCCCTCCGGCTCCCCGCTGTACGACCTCCCGAACGTGCTGCTCACCCCGCATGTGGCGGGTTCGCTGGGCGGGGAGCTGGATCGGCTGGCGGCGACGGCGGTCGAGGAGCTGGAGCGGTACGCCATGGGTCTGGACTTCCGCTACGCCGTCGACCGCGGGCGGCTCGCCTACTCGGCCTGAGGCGCCGTCGCCGCCCTCGCCGCCAGGTGCGCCAGGTGCTCCCGGCCCCGCGCGAGCTGCCCCGGCAGCTCGGCGGCGCCGGGATACCAGCGCTTCTCGTACTCCCAGCAGAGCCAGCCGTCCGGCGGTACGGCGGCCACCGCCTCGGCGAGCGGCAGCACTCCGGCGCCGAGCCCGAGGGGGGTGAGCTCCTGCGCCGACGCCACGTCCTTCACCTGTACGTAGCCCAGATGCCGGGCCAGGACCCGCCGCGACTCGGCCGGGGACTCACCCCCGAGCCAGGTGTGCAGTACGTCCCACAGCGCGCCCGCGCCGGAATGCGCGACCCGGTCCAGCACGCGCGCGGCGGCGGCTCCGGTCCGGTGCGAGTCGTGCGTCTCGAGCAGGATCCGCACCCCGTGCCGCCCGGCGAAGGGCGCCGCCGCCGCCAGCCGGCGTACGGCGTGGGCATCGGCGACGGCCGCGGGCTGTTCGGCTCCGCCGGGGAACACCCGGACGTAGGGGGCTTCGAGGTCGGCGGCGAGCCGGACCAGGTCGTGCAGTTCGGCGAGGACCGGCTCGTCCGCGCCGGGGGCGGCCACCCGGGCGTAGCCCGCGACCCCGAGGACGGCGACGCCGGCGGCGGCGAGGGTGCGCAGGCCCGCCGCGCGGTCGGCCGGCGGGCTGTCGGGGTGCAGCGGCTCCTCGGGGTGGGCGCGCAGCTCGAGGCCGTCGTAGCCGTGGGCGGCGGCGAGGGAGGCGCTCCGGTCGAGCGGTGTGCCGGGCAGGCCGAGCGTGGAGAAGGCGTACCTCACGGATGGCTCCCGTCGGCCGGGGGCGGCGCGGTGGAGCCGCGCACCATGAGCTCGGTGGGCAGGGTGGTGATGCCGCCCGGGGGCAGCGGCTTGCGGCCGGTGACGAGCTGGGCGGCGAGTACGCCGGCCTCACGCAGCGGCACCCGGACGGTGGTGAGCGCGGGAGCGGTGTCCACGCAGAAGGGGAGGTCGTCGAAGCCGGCGACGGAGACGTCCTCCGGGATGCGCAGGCCGGCCTCGCGCAGGGCTGCGGCCACTCCGGTGGCGACGGTGTCGTTGGCCGCGGCGACGGCGGTGAAGGGTGTCCCGCGGCGCAGCAGTTCGCGGGTGGCGTCGTATCCGGCGGAGCGTTCGAAGCCGGCGTGCACGGTGAGCGGGTCGCAGGCTTCGGGCAGGGCGGGATCGTGCCGTCGCAGGGCCTCGCGGTGTCCGCCGAGCCGCTCCCGGGTGGTGCTCAGTCCCGGGGGGCCGGCGACGTACGCGATGCGCCGGTGGCCGAGCGTCAGCAGGTGCTCGGCCAGGCGGAAGGCGCCGCCGCGGTCGTCGAACATGACGGTGGCCACGGGCAGGGCGGGGGGGACGGGCAGCGGGGGCCGACCGCACAGGACGACGGGGGCGCCGGTGTCCGCCATCCGGGTGACGCGGGCGGTGAGCGCGGCGGTGTGCCCCGGCTCCTCGACGGCGCCGCCGGTCAGGACGACCCCGCCGGCGCGCTGGCCCTCCAGCAGGGTGAGGTAGGCGAGTTCGGCCGCGGGGGCGCCCTCGGTGTTGCAGACGACGGCCAGTCGGCGGGCGCCCCCCCGGCCGGTCGGCGCGAGGGCGCTCTGCAGGGATCCGGCGAGGATGCCGAAGAAGTTGTCGGCGACGTCGTGGACGAGGACGCCTACCAGGTCGGAGGTGGCGGCCGCGAGGGCGCGGGCGGGTCCGTTGGCCACGTAGCCGAGCTCATCGACGGCCTGTTCCACGCGGGTCCGGGTGCCGCCGGCCACCGGGTATCCGCCGTTGAGCACCCGCGAGACCGTCGCGGGCGACACGCCGGCGTGCGCCGCGACCTCGGCGAGAGTCACCGCCATCCTGCACCCCTCCTGCTCGTCCCGGGTCATCGTCTCATCCGGTGTGTGGATCTCCATACTGGCCGACGGAGAAAGCGCTTTCTATCACTCGAACGAGTGTTGCGCGGCTGAGATTCCCGACCCTAGCCTGATGAGGGTGAAAGCGCTTTCTATCGCGGCTTTCCAGTTGAGACCGCGAACGAGCACGAAGGAGGGGACACCGTGGAGCGCAGGACGATCAAGATCGCCATGAACGGCGTGACCGGGCGGATGGGATACCGCCAGCATCTGGTCCGCTCGCTGCTGGCCCTGCGCGAGCAGGGCGGGCTGGATCTGGGCGACGGCAGGATGCTGTGGCCCGAGCCGGTGCTGGTGGGGCGCCGGGAGCCTGCGCTGCGGGCCATCGCCGAGGAGCACGGGCTGGAGCACGTCAGCACGGACCTGGCGGCCGTGCTGGCCGACCCCGAGGTCGAGATCTACTTCGACGCGCAGGTCACCGGCGCCCGCGAGGCCGCGGTCCGGCAGGCCGTGGCGGCGGGCAAGCACGTGTACTGCGAGAAGCCGACGGCCCTGACCTTCGCGTCCTCGCTCGAGCTGGCCCGGCTCGCCGCGGCAGCCGGGGTCAGGCACGGCGTGGTCCAGGACAAGCTGTTCCTGCCGGGTCTGCTGAAGCTGAAACGGCTGATCGAGGGCGGCTTCTTCGGCGAGATCCTGTCCGTGCGCGGGGAGTTCGGATACTGGGTGTTCGAGGGTGACTGGCAGCCGGCCCAGCGGCCGTCCTGGAACTACCGGGCGCAGGACGGCGGGGGCATCGTCGCCGACATGTTCCCGCACTGGGAGTACCTGCTGCACGAGTTGTTCGGCCGGGTCCGCACGGTGCAGGCCCTCGCCCGTACGCACATCGGCCGCCGCTGGGACGAGGAGGGCAAACCGTACGAGGCGACGGCGGACGACGCCGCGTACGGCGTCTTCGAACTGGAGGGCGGTGCCGTCGCGCAGATCAACTCCTCCTGGGCGGTGCGGGTCCACCGTGACGAGCTGGTGGAGTTCCAGGTGGACGGGACGCACGGGTCGGCGGTCGCCGGGCTGCGCGGCTGCCGCATCCAGCACCGCGGGGCGACGCCCAAACCGGTCTGGAATCCGGATCTGCCGCAGACCGAGGGGTTCCGCGCCCAGTGGCAGGAGGTCCCGGACAACGCCCCGTTCGACAACGGCTTCAAGGCGCAGTGGGAGCTCTTCCTGCGCCATGTCGTGCTCGACGAGCCCTGGCGGTGGGACCTGCTGGCCGGGGCGCGCGGGGTGCAGCTCGCCGAGCTGGGTCTGCGGTCCTCGGAGGAGGGCCGGAGGCTGCCGGTGCCGGAGGTGGTCCTGTGAGCATCCGGCTCCCTGCGGCGGACGGCGGACACCGCCTGCACCGGCCCTGTACCGATCCGCTCGCGCCGCTGGTCTGCGGTCCGGCGCGCAGCCGCAGGTTCTATGCGGCGGCGCATGTGGTCTCCGATCCGCTCGCCGCCTCGGCGCAGGCCGGTCCGGTGGTGGACTGGGAGTCGACGATGGCGTTCCGGCACCGGCTGTGGGCACAGGGCCTCGGGGTCGCGGAGGCCATGGACACGGCGCAGCGCGGGATGGGCTTGGACTGGCCGGCCGCGGCGGAGCTGATCCGCCGTTCGGCCGCCGAGGCCCGGGCGGTGGGCGGCCGGATCGTGTGCGGCGCGGGCACCGACCAGCTCGCCCCGGGCTGCGGGCACTCACTGACCGCGATCGTCGCCGCGTACGAGGACCAGCTCGCGCACATTGAGGCCTGCGGGGCGGGCGCCGTTCTGATGGCCTCCCGCACGCTGGCCGCGGCGGCGCGCGGCCCGGAGGACTACCTGGAGGTGTACGGGAGGCTGCTGCGGCAGAGTGCCCGGCCGGTCGTACTGCACTGGCTGGGCCCGATGTTCGACCCGGGGCTGGCCGGGTACTGGGGCCACGCCGAGCTCGACGCGGCCACCGAGGTGCTCCTGAAGATCATCGCCGACTGCCCGGAGAAGGTGGACGGGATCAAGCTCTCGCTGCTGGACGCGGAGCGGGAGAGGGACATCCGGCGCAGGCTCCCGCCGGGCGTGCGCTGCTACACGGGCGACGACCACCACTATCCGGAACTGATCGCCGGGGACGGGGCCGGGGAGCCGGCGAGCGACGCGCTGCTGGGCGTCTTCGACCCGATCGCCCCACTGGCCGCCCGGGCGGCGCTCGCCCTCGACCGGGACGATCCCGCGGGGTTCCGGGAGCTGCTGGATCCGACGGTGGCGCTGTCCCGGCACCTGTTCGCCCCGCCGACCCGCTACTACAAGACGGGGGTGGTGCTGCTGGCCTGGCTGGCGGGGTACCAGGAGCACTTCACGATGGTGGGCGGGCTGCAGTCGGCCCGGCCGCTCCCCCATCTGGCCGCCGCGTACGAACAGGCCGACCTGCTGGGTCTGTTCCCCGATCCGGAGCTCGCCGAGGCACGGATGCGGCAGCTCCTCGCGGTGTACGGGGTGGCGGCATGAGCCGGGAGCCGGCCCCGGCCCGGTTCAGCCTCAACCAGGCGACGGTCCGGCAGTGGTCGATGCCCGAGCTGGTCGCCGGGTGCGCGGCGGCCGGGGTGGGCGCGGTCGGGCTGTGGCGGGATCCGGTCCGGGAGTTCGGGCTGCGCGAGACGGCGAAGCTGATCGCCGGGGCCGGGTTGCGGGTCAGCTCGCTGTGCCGCGGCGGGTTCTTCACCGCCGCCGATCCGGCGGGGCGGGCGGCAGCCCTCGAGGACAACCGCCGGGCCGTGGAGGAGGCGGCCGAACTGGGCGCCGACACGCTGGTCCTGGTCTCGGGGGGCCTGCCCGACGGCGATCGGGACCTGGTGGGAGCGCGCCGGCGGATCGTCGACGTCCTGGGCGAGCTCGCCCCGTGGGCCGCCGCGCACGGGATACGGCTGGGGCTCGAGCCCCTGCATCCGATGTTCGCCTCGGACCGCTGTGTGGTCTCCACCCTCGGCCAGGCACTGGACATCGCCGAGCAGTTCCCGGCGCGGCAGGTGGGGGTGGTCGCCGACGCCTACCACCTGTGGTGGGACGAGCGGCTGCCGGCCGACCTGCGCCGGGCCGGTGCGGGCGGGCGGATCGTGTCGCTCCAGGTGGCCGACTGGGTGACCCCGCTCCCCGAGGGGGTGCTGCTCGGCCGGGGACAGCTGGGGGACGGCTGCATCGATCTGCGGGCGTTCCGGCAGTCGGCTGACTCGGCCGGCTATCGGGGCCCGGTGGAGGTGGAGATCTTCCATCCGGGGCTGTGGGCGCGGGACGGCTCCGAGGTGCTGCGGGAGGTGATCGACCGCTACCGCGAGCACGTGGCGTGAGGCTTTCCGAGTGGGGCGAGTGACGGGCCGTCGGGGCCCGGTACGGGATCGGTACGGGATCGGACAAGGAGCAAGCGATGACGGACGTGTGGAGTCGGCGCGCCTTCCTCTCCGCCGCGGGCGGGGGTGCACTCCTGCTGGGGGCGCCCGGCGCACGGGCGGGAGCCACGCCGGCGGACGAGGTCCACGACACCATGAGGGCGGTGTGGCGCGAGCTCTTCCTGGGCGGTGACATCCCGGCCGCGGCCGAGCCGTTCCGCTCGAGACTCGCCGATCTCGGCGCCCTGGCCGGCGGATGGCGGTCCGCCATGGCTCCGGCGCCCGGCTCGCTGTGGCCGGACCTGGGGTACGGCAGAGACCCCGAGATGATGATGCAGAGCTACTACCGGCTGCGGACGATGGCGGAGGCCTGTGTCCGGCCCGGGACCGGGCTCACCGGGGACGGCGCTCTGCGCTCTGCCCTACTGGCCGGGCTGGACCATCTGCACACGGACGTCTACCACACCGGCCAGGTGCGGTACGGCAACTGGTACTGCTGGCAGATCGGCGCCCCGCAGGCCCTCCTGGACCTGTGCGTGCTGCTGTACGAGGAGTTGCCGGCCGCCCGGCTCACCGATTTCTGCGCGGCCGTGGACCACTTCGTCCCGGACTCGGCCGTCGGCTCGTACACCGGGACGAGTACGGGCGCGAACCGGGTCGACTTGTGCCGGGTGCTGGCGCTGCGCGGGGTGGTCGGCGGGGACTCGGCGAAGATCGCCCTGGCCCGGGACGCGCTCGCGCCGGTGTTCCCGTACGTCACCGCGGGCGACGGGCTCTACCGGGACGGGTCGTTCGTCCAGCACACCTGGGTGCCCTACACCGGGACGTACGGGGCGGTGCTGCTCGGCGGGCTGGGGATGCTGTTCGCTCTGCTGAAGGGCACTCCCTGGCAGGTGACGGACCCCGGGGCGCAGATCGCCTTCGACGCGGTGGAGCGGGCCTGGGCGCCGTTCCTGTTCAACGGGCTGGTCATGGATGCCGTGTCGGGGCGGGCCGTGAGCCGGGGTCTGATGACTGCCGACCCGCGGCAGGTCCAGCAGGACGACCACGCCCGGGGGCATGCCGTGCTCGCCGCGATCCTGCTCCTCGCGGAAGGCGCGAGCACCGCCGAGCGGGCACGCTGGCGGGGGCTGGTGAAGGGGTGGACGGCCCGGGACTACTACAGCCCGCCCCTCGCGGACACGGCGCTCGCGCTGTCCTCCCTCGCCCGGCTGGCGGAGGTCGAATCCGACACGTCGGTCACGGCGCTGCCCGAGCCGGTCGGGCACCGGCTGTTCGCGTCCATGGACCGGGCCACGCACCGGCGGCCCGGCTGGGCGGCCTCACTGTCCATGGCCTCGAAGCGGATCGCCCACTAAGAGACGGGCAACGGGGAGAACCTGCGCGGCTGGCACACCGGGAGCGGGATGCTCTCCTGGTGGGGGGCCACGTACGGCAACGGCCAGTACTCGGACGCCTTCTGGCCCACGGTGGACCCGTACCGGCTGCCGGGGACCACCGTGTCGCGGAAGGTACTCGCCGACGGGGCGGGCGGTGACTGGGGGGCGTCCCGGCCCGACGCCGCCTGGGTGGGCGGTACGACCGACGGGGAGTTCGCCTCGGTGGGCCAGCACCTGCGGGGCCTGGGCAGCACGCTCACGGCCCGGACGTCCTGGTTCTTCCTCGCCGACACGATCGTCTGCCTGGGCGCCGGGATCCGCTGCACGGACGGGGCCGCGGTCGAAACGGTGGTCGACAACCGCAATCTGGGCGCCTCCGGCACCCATGCGCTGACCGTGGGCGGCACGGTCCAGCCGACCGCCCTCGGCTGGTCGGCGGCCTTCCCCTCCCCCGGCTGGGCACACCTGGCGGGCTTCGGCGGGTACGTGATGTCGGGCCCGGGGTCGTTCCAGGCCCTGCGGGAGGCGCGCACCGGCCGGTGGAGCGATGTCAACCGGGGCGGGTCCACCACGGCCCTGACCCGGCGCTACCTCACCCTCTGGTACGACCACGGCACGGCCCCGGCCGGCGCCGGTTACGTCCACCAGCTGCTGCCGGGGGCGACGGCGGCCCAGACCGCCGCCCGGGCCGCCGCCACGGGGTGGTTCTCCGTGCTCGCCAACTCGGAGACGGCCCAGGGCGTCTCGGTACCCTCGCTGGGCTTCACCGGGGTCAACTTCTGGCAGGCCGGATCGGCCGGTCCGCTGGAGGCGGGAGCACCCTGTTCGGTGACGGTCCGGGAAAGACCGGACGGTACGGCCGCCGTCTGCGTCTCGGACCCGGCGCGAGTGCTGACCTCGCTGACCGTGGTGTGGAACCGGCCCGTCGCCGCCGTGCTGTCCCGGCCGCCGAGTCTGGTCTCGGAGGCCACCGGAGCGCAGTTGCGGCTCGGCTTCGGGGATCTCACCGCGGCGGCGGGGGCCGGCCGGCAGGTGGTGGTGCGGCTGGGGTGAGCCGGGGAGAGCCGCGGGCGTGCGGCACCAGCGACTCGACCGGGTCGAGGCGGTGGGCCTGGAGGACGGCGAGGTGGCCGTCCCCGTCGAGTTCGCGCAGGATCGTGGCCGCCGGCCAGAGCACGGCGTTGGGGCCTCGGGCCAGGCCAGGGCGGCGTTCACGGCGGCCGGCGGGCGCCCGGCGCCGGCCGTTGCGGCCTCGGCGGCTCGGCGGGCCGGCTCGGCCGCCTCGGGCAGGTCCGGGGAGGCGGCGCGCTCGCCGAGGAGAGTGCGCAGCGCCCGCGTCCACGGCGGAGGCGCGCTTCGAGGACCCGGACCGGCGGGGCGGTGAGCCAGGCCCGGGAGACGTACTGCTCCACCATGTGCGGGCTGAAGCTGTAGAAGAGGAGCCCACGAGCTCGGCCCGGCCCGGCCGGGCCGAGCGGGGCGGCGCGGAAGGCGGAGTGCATCGGCCGGCGCTCATCGGTGGCGTCGCCGAGGGGCTCCGGCCTCCTCGTAGGACTCGGGGGTGTGGGAGACGACGGGGTGGACGGGTTCGAGCAGCTGCCACAGCTGCCGGACCGTACCGAGTCCGGGTATCCCGCTGTGCGGGGTGTCGCCCGTCATGTTGCCTTCCCTCGCGATCGGTTGCCGACGGGGCTACGGGCCGCAGCGTAGACCACGAGGAGGACGGCGGGCCGGTATCAGAGGGGCGTCAAGGGTGACATAACGTGCCCTCCATGGATCAGGAACACATGGACGGGGCCGGGGACGGCGGCGGCGACGGCAGACGGCGGTTCCTCACGATCGCGACGGGCGCGGCTACCGCCGCCGGGCTCGGGGCCGTGGCCGGCTGCGCGAACGGAAGCGCCGAGGGGGCTGACGGCGGGGCAGCGGGCGGGGTGACCGGCAGATCCACGGGGCCGACGCCCGGCGGCCGGGCCGGGAAGAGCGGACCGGCCGGTTTCGACGTCGAGGCCGAGAACGCCAAGCCCGGGCATGCCGACTGGCACGTGACCAAGGCCGGCCCGGCCCGGGCCATCGAGGGCTTCGCCGACAAGGTCAGCGTCCTGCCCGGCGAGCCCTTCGGCCTGCACGTGTCCACCACCGCGCCCCGGTTCACCGTCTCCGCCTACCGGATGGGCTGGTACGGCGGCGCCCGGGCCCGGCTGGTGTGGCGGTCCGAGGCCCTGCCCGGCGTACGGCAGCCGGAACACACGGTGGATTCCGCGACGCGGATGGTCCGCACCCGGTGGCCCCGTACGGCCACCGTCGACACCAAGGACTGGCCGGAGGGCTGCTACCTGCTGCGGCTCGACGCGCAGGGCGGCGAGGGCCAGCGCTTCGTCCCGGTCACCGTCCGCTCGGCGGCGACGGCGGGCCGTACGGTCGTGGTGAACGCGGTGGCGACCTGGCAGGCGTACAACCGGTGGGGCGGCTACGGCAGCTACGACGGCCCCAGCGGCGGCTACGCCTCGCGCTCCCTCTCCGTCACGTTCGACCGGCCGTACGAGTACGACGACGGCGCGGGGCTGTTCCTGGTGTACGAGGCTCCGCTGCTCGCCCTCGCCGAGCGCCTCGGCATACCCCTGGCCTACACGACGACCACCGACGTGGCGCGGGAGAAGCGGCTGCTGGACGGGGCCGCGGCGGTGCTCTCGCTCGGCCACGACGAGTACTGGTCACCCGAGCAGCGGGCCCGCTTCACCGCCGCCCGGGACGCCGGGACCAACATCGCGATCCTGGGAGCGAACTGCTGCTTCCGCCGGATCCGGCTGGAGCCCTCGGATCTCGGGCCGGACCGCACGGTGGCCTGCTACAAGTCCTCCTACGACCAGGACCCCGGGTTCAAGCGGGGCCACCCGGCCACGGTCGACTTCCGCTCGGCGCCCGGCGCCGACCCGGAGAGCTCGCTGCTCGGCGTGATCTACGACGGCTACCCGGTGGACGCCCCGTACGTGGTGACCAACCCGGGCCACTGGCTCTTCGAGGGCACCGGCGTGAAGGCGGGCGACGGCTTCGCGCACCTGGTGGGGGTGGAGTACGACAAGGTCAACACAGGTTTCCCGACGCCCCGGCCGATCGAGATCCTGGCCCACTCCCCCGTGGTGTGCGAGGGCCGGCCCAGCCACCAGGACACGGCGTACTACACGGTGCCGAGCGGCGCGGGGGTGTTCGCGACCGGGACCATGCGGTGGGTGGAGGCCCTGGACGCGACGGGCGACGGCCGCAGCGGGGCCAACCACGGCCTGGACGCGAGGGCCGGGGCGCTGACCACCCGGGTGACGGAGAACCTGCTGCGGGCGTTCGCGGCGGGCCCGGCGGGGCGCACGCACCCCGCGCAGGACAACGTCAAGGCGGTGTACGGGGGTTCGCCGTGACCGGAATGCGGTGGACTGGGCCCGGAAGGGGTGTTTAGGATCGTGATCACGGCATCGCGTGTCGGTCACCGACCGGGTGAGGCATGGAGGTGCCCGTGATGTGCCTTGCGGAGGCATTCACTCATGTCAGTACAGCTGAACCACACGATCATCCACTCCCGGAACAACCGGGAGGCCGCCGAGTTCCTCGCGGACATCCTCGGCCTCGAGGTCGGGACCGAGTGGGGGCCGTTCGTCCCCGTCGACACCGGTAACGGCGTCACCCTGGACTTCGCGACCGTCCCGGCCGAGTCCATCACCTCCCAGCACTACGCGTTCCTCCTCTCCGAGGAGGAGTTCGACGTGTCGTTCGGGAAGATCCGGGCGGGCGGGGTCCCGTACTTCGCCGACCCGTACATGAAGCAGCCCGGCGAGATCAACCACAACGACGGCGGCCGCGGCGTCTACTTCCTGGACCCGTCGGGCCACGGAATGGAGATCATCACCCGCCCGTACGGCTACGCGGAGCCCACGGCCGGCTAAATCGCCTTTCGGATCTCGCGGACCTGGGGCACCCCCCCCCAGCGGTAGCGGGGGGGTGAGATCCGGAAGAGACGGCCTGGCCGGCTGCTCAGGCGGTCATGCGCCGCATGACCGCCACCGGCAGCGCGGGTTCCGGGCCGCGGCCCCGGCCGTCCGCTCGTCGCCGAGGAGCGCGACCGCGACGAGCGCCGGCAGCCCGGGATGCCGGGCTGCCATCGCCCGTACGCCGTCGTCCGGATCCGCGAGGAGCCGGACAGGCGGGGATCGGTCGCTGCGCGGAGCCGGACCTCCGCGTCCTCGTCCCGGGCCAGCCGCTCCACCACGTCCGGCGGCAGCCGCCGGGCCGTGGCCACGCTGCTGCGCAGCAGGACGTGCGCCGATGCGGCCAGGCGCCGCATGGCCTCCGGGTCCTCGTGCAGGGCCACCACGCAGGGGACAGCCCGACGGCCTAGGGGGAGATCCACAGTTGTGTGGCAGGCACCTGCCTACCGATCTCCGGAGGGTGCGCGATGAGGGCTTTGCCGCAGAACAGCGCCGCCACGAGGAACGCCTTGCCGCCAGGATTCCTGCGTACTGGTCCCGGGAGGTCACACCTCTGGCTAGCCTGGAAGACGGAGCCACGCGGACGGCGTTCGCCTGTGCCGGAGCTGCAATGGTCAAGAGTCGCACGGTGACGGGCTCTTCCGAAAGTACCGTGAACGGCCGCCCGAAGTGATGCTCGGCGTGCGGCTGCGGTATCGGGATCCGTTCCACGGCTGGGCGGAACCGCGGAACCCCGACCGCGGAGCCTCGACGACCACCCCGTCTACGGGCTCGCCGCGAGGCTGGAAGACCAGGAGACCGCATGACACACCGCGCCCGACCACGCGTCCATCTGTTCACCGGCGGTCCGACATGGGAGGAACGACGGTCGCTGAAGCAGGCCGTGACGGCGTAGGAGAAACAGCGGAAGAAGAAGCTCGCGAAGAAGCATCGCAAGATCCTCGACCAGCTTGAAGCAAGCATCAAGGGCTTGCGGGCCGCCCTAGAGCACGGCGAGTTGGGGCGTGCTCCGATCGCTTCGCAGCGTCGCCTGGGATCAGGTGGAACAGCTACCGAGCGAGCTGACCGGATCCCAGCGGCGCACCCTCTTCGAGTGCAAGCTCCACATCCAGGCAATGGCCGCCGTCCGTCGCCTCACCTACCAAGACGTCAAGCGCTAGCCCGCCATCGAGGAGGTCTCGTGTACCGCGTGTACGGCACGACGAAGTCCCACCCGCAGGCTGCCGACCGGAATCTGCTGCCGGAAACCCCGGACGCCGTGGAGGCACACCACCGCGCATGAGTCCGAGGACAGCTTCTGGCGCCGGCTCACCGAGGACGGGCAAGTGGTCGACTGTGTGTGACGACCGGAGTGAATCCGTCCGCAAGGGTTGACGTAGTCGCGTCGCGGGCGGATCGTGATCGCCTCAGCCGCACGACGCTGGAGGTCCCGTGACCGAGTTCCACACCAGAGCGATGACGCTGTCGAACGGCACCGCCGTCCGCACGGTCCTGACGGGAGCCGATGCAGACCTGAGTGATGCCGAGTTCCTTGAGCGGTATCCGCGCGTCGCCGAGCTCCTGGCGCGCTGGGAGGGCGAGCAAGCGAGCTGAGCCGGTTCGCCTACGCCTACCGCCCGCCGGATTTCGCGTGCGTATGGTGTGGTTCCGGATCATCCCGGGCCTGTCGCCCTCCCGGCTCCCCACGGGAGGGCCGCCGCGCGCCTACGGCGCCGGCCACGTCCCGGACCCGTCTCCCCGCCATTCGATCGGCGGCGAGGCGGCAACTTGCTCCGTCCCCCGGTCCGGGCCAGCCCGCCGCAAGAACTCGACGAGTTCCCGCAGGCTGCGGGCGAGGCCGAGGATCTCCGAGTCGACGTGCCCGCACCGGCCGCCGGATACGTCGGGCGGGTGGACCGCGATCACTCTGCTTGCGCCCCTTTCCGCCGTTCATGATCTGTCTGTGCCCACAGAACAGCAGACTGGAGGGGGCCATGAGCACGGAACCGCCCACGCCGCCGACTCCCGTCGAGGGCGACGTCGCCACCACCCTGTACGCGGCCGGCACGGTCACCCTGCCCGGCGGGTAGGAGTGGGAGATCCGCAAGTGCATCAATCACCGGCCCCTCACCGACCTGCAGGAGCGAGTCCAGGCCTGCGTCCACTGCGGGTGATCCTCGACAATCGGTGCGCCATCGACCTCGGCGCGCGCCTGGTTCGTGAGGGCGTGGCCCCAACGTAGTCGGAGCGTAGGGCGACACGCCAAGGGCCCGGGCAGACATCGTCTGGCCCGGGCCCTTGGCGGTGAACCAGCAGTTCACGCAAGCAGGGGCGGCAGGATTCGAACCTGCGACATCTGGTTTTGGAGACCAGCGCTCTGACCAGCTGAGCTACACCCCTTCGGTGGGACCAACTCTGACACGGAGCGGCGCGGAGATCCAATGAATTCATGGGTCAAGTGGGTGGAAGTTCGGCTCGAGCATGTGCGCCGAGGGCCCGAAGCCAGTCGGTCAGGGACTCGTTTCCGCTGGTGAGAGCGATGTCCAGCGAGGTCGGGCCGTCGCGCCCGATCCCGTCGACGTCCACCCGAATAGACAGGAGGTAGTGCGCGGCGGACAGTTGACCTCCGCGGCAAGCGGACGGGAAGGCGCTGGTGAGCTCGGTCGGCGGGCGGGGCGCCGGCAGCGCGGAACTCCGTGACGAGGGCGAGCAGTCCGAGGGCGGCGGCCTCGTGGAGCTTGGAGCGGGCGCCGAGTTCGAGCAGTCGGCGGGCGGGGCGCCACTGGCCGAAGGCTCACGCGTCCGCGAGCGGGGTGCCGCCGCCGATGGCTGCGCCGGGCGCGACGGGTGAGTCGACGGCCTCCACGTCGGCGGCGGCCCAGTGCAGCGGGGTCTCGGCGTGCGACCCGACGAACCGGGCCGCGGGGCGGCTCCGGCGGCGACCAGGATGCCGATCGCCGCCGCCGTCTCCGGGCGATGTCCGAGCCGGTCGGTCGCGATGTGCAGCGGGCGGCGCTCGCCCGGCCGCTCCCTCCCCGTATGACGATGCGGGCCGCCGCGAGCCCGGGGTGCACGGCCGTCGGCCGCGGCGATGACGGCGATGGCAATGGCGACGGCGATGGCGACGACGTCCAGCGAATCGCCGGACTCGCGGAACAGGGGCGGGGACTCTGACGGGGTCTGCAGAGGCGGGAGCTCCCTGCGCGGGCAGCAGCCGGTCGTGGCTCCCGCAGGTGCGGGAACGGGGGGCGCGGTGGATCGTGGGCAGGGGAATCCGGGAGGAGGTTCCGCCATGCGCCGACCGCCCCGACCGCCCCGGCCACGCCTGCCGCGCCGCCTCCGAAGCCCCCTGGCGACCCTCGCCGTCCTCACCCCCGCCCTGCTCGGCGCCGCCCTCGGCCCGGGCGGCTCCGGCGAGACGATCCCGCTCTCCGGCAATGAGCCCGGCCGGCACCTCGACGTCACCCTCACCCGGGTCGTCGACCCGGCGGATCCCGCGCCCCCAGGCTCCGACTCCGACTCCGACCCGGATCGACTGGTCGCCGTACAGCTCCGGCTGGAGAACACCGGGACCGCCGCGTACAAGGACTCCCCCGCGAAGGCCTCGCACCTGCTGGACTCCGACGGGCAGCGGTTCACCGGCTCCAACACCACGACCACCGCCGGTCCCGCCTTCCCCGACACCGTCACCCTCGCCCCCGGCGACTCGGCGCTCGGCTTCGTCACCTTCCGCCTGCCGAACGACGCCGGCCTCGCCGCGGTCCAGTTCGCCCTGAACGCCGGCCTCGCCGATGACGTCGGGCACTGGAGCCTCTCCTAGCGGAGCGACGAGAACGGCCTGGGCGGCGCGATGTTGTGGTCCCTGGACGCGGACACCGCCGACGGCGAGCTGATGACGGCCGTCGACCGGGGCCCGCACGGCCGCTGACCGGCCACGAGACCGGCGCCGCGGGCCGCGGAAATCGAACCGGCCCGGCGGCGTCCCACCCGTACGCTGCCCGCCATGAGGAACACGACGGTACGGGCGGTCAACCGACTCACCACGCGCTGGGTCCGACAGGCGGTCACACAGGACAAAGGCACCATCCTCACGGCAGCCGGAGTCTGGCCCCTGCTGGCCTTCCTCGCGGACGGTGCGGGCGGCCCGGCCCGCACCGAACTCGCCGAAGCCCTCGGCATACCCGCCGACGCCGCGACCGAGACGGCCCGGGAGCTCCTGACCGACCTGGCCGGCGTACGAGGCCTCCAGGCGGCCACCGGACTGTGGACCAGACCGGAACTCCCTCTGCACGCACCATGGCTGACCGCCCTCCCCGGCGGCACCCACGGCACCCTGACCGGCGACGAGGCCACCGACCGCAAGGCACTCGACGGGTGGGCCGAGCAGCAGACCGGCGGGCTGATCGAGCGGATGCCTGTCGATCTGACGAACGACACTCTGATGGTCCTCGCCTCGGCGCTCGCGTTGCGGCTGAAGTGGATCCAGCCCTTCTGGCCCGGAATCGTCGAACCGTCCGAAGGGCCGTGGGCCGGGCGCTCGGCACTCGGGCTGCGCCGCAGCACCTCCCTGCTGGACCGTGCTCGGGTGGCGCAGACGCCGGCCGGCCCCGTCACGCTGCTCGAAGTGGTCGGCGACGGCGGGGTGGACGTCCACCTTGTGCTGGGCGAGTCCACCACCTGCCCGGGCCAGGTACTCGCCGCCGGCATCGCTGCCGTCACCCGGGCCGTCCCCTCGACGGGCGCGAGTCTGCTCCCCGGGGGAACCCCGGGGCCGGGCCTGCGCATCGGGACGGTCCGGTCGGCGGATCCCGAAGCCTCTCTGTTCATCAAGACGGTGGCCTTCGATGTCAGGGCGGACCACGATCTCCTCGACCACGCCCTGCTGTTCGGCCTGCACACCGCGACGAACACCGGCTCCGGGCACTTCCCCGGGATCAGTTCCGAGCCCCTGGCCATCGGCTCGGCCCGGCAGTCCGCGATGGCCCGTTTCCGCGCCGAGGGCTTCGATGCCGCGGCCGTGACCGCCGTCGCTGCGGTCGCGGGCTGCGCCCTCCCCCGCCTCCGGTACCGGGTCCGCCAGGCCGCGGTCTCCTTCGACCGCCCGTTCGGCTTCCTCGCCGTCCACCGCACGTCCCGCCTGGTGCTGGCCGCAGGCTGGGTCGCGGACCCCCTCCCGTACGAGGAGGAGCAGAAGGAGGAGAAGACGGACGAGGAGAAGCGGGCCGAGGAGGAGCAGGACGAGGACGAGCAGGACGAGGACGAGCCCGAGGTGGATCCGGCGACCGGCCGCTGAGCCCGTACGCTGCCCGCCATGAGAGCCGGGCCCCATCGACCGCCCGTTCGGCTTCCTCGCCGTGCACCGCACCACCCGCCTGGTGCTCGCCACCGGCCGGGGCACGGATCCGGATCCGCTGATCGCCCCCGGGCGTCGCGTGTCCGGCGTGGGCTCCCGGCCATGGAGCAGGCAACGGTAGGGGCGATCGACCGCCGGCCCGCCGCACGCCGACCGGGCAGGCGGTGACCGGCGACGAGGGAACCGCCCTGAGGACGGCCGGGATCCGGCTCCTGCCGGCCTTTCGACGGCTTCGGGGCGGCCGCCGTCCACCGCACCTCCCGCCCGACCACCCGGTTACCCTCACGCCATGACCTCCGAAACGATCACCGCGGCAGCATCCGGCACATGGCGGCTCGGCGACCTCACCGTCCGCCGCATCGGCTTCGGCGCCATGCGCCTGACGCACCTCGCCGACGGCTCCCCCAGCGACCGCGAGCGGGTGACCTCCGTACTGCGGCGGGCCGTCGAGCTCGGCGTGAACCACATCGACACCGCTGCCTTCTACTTCTCCCCGTCACGTTCCGCCAACGAGCTGATCAACCGGGCCTTGGCCCCGTACGCCGACGACCTCGTCATCACGACCAAGGTCGGGCCGGGCCGGGACTGCGCCGGGGAGTGGTGGTGGGCCACGCCCGAGCAGCTGCGCGGGCAGGTCGAGGAGAACCTGCGCCAGCTGGGCCGGGACCACCTGGACGTGGTCAACCTGCGCATACCGCGCCGCGAGACCACCGGTTCGATCGCCGAGCACTTCGGTGCGCTCGCCGAGTTGCGTACGGCCGGGCTCATCCGCCACCTCGGCGTGTCCAACGTACGGCCCGATCACCTCGCCGAGGCCCAGGCCATCGCGCCCGTCGTGTGCGTGCAGAACCCGTACGGGATCGGCGCCCCGGCCGAGGACCACGCCTTCCTCGACGCGTGCGGGCAACAGGGCATCGCCTTCGTGCCGTTCTACGCGATCGCCGGCTCGGGCAAGGAGGCCGGGGTGATCACGGAGGACTCCGAGCAGGTACAGGCCGTCGCCAGGGCCCACGGCGTGTCGGCGGCGCAGCTGCGGCTCGCCTGGACCCTGAACCGCGGCCCGCACGTCCTGGCCATCCCGGGCACCGGGAACCCCGACCACCTGGTCGAGAACATCGCCACCGGCGCGCTCCGGCTGCCCCCGGAGGAGATCGCACTCCTCGAAGGCGCCTAAGGGGGTGGGCGGCGGCCAGCGCCGCCGTCTCGGGGAACGCGGGGACGCGTCCGGTGCCTCCGCGCCCGGACACCGAGAGGGAGGCGGCCGCCATGCCGTACGCGACGGCGTCGGCGAGGCGGTCGCCCAGGGCGAGCCGGGCCGTGGCCGTTCCGGTGAAGCAGTCCCCGGCTCCGGTCGCGTCGACCGGAGCCGGGTGACGGGTACGGGGTGGTGGTCCGCCCGCGTGCCGTCGTCGAGCAGCAGCCGGTCGGCGCCTGCGGTGACGACGACGGTACGGGCGCCGAGGGCCCGATAGCGGGCGGCGGCGGTGCGCGGGTCGCGGGCTGCGACCAGGGCCTGCGCGTCGGCCGGGCAGGAGGTCTTGAGCAGACCGGTCAGCGGGGCGATCCGGGCCAGCAGTTCCCGGGCCTCGGTCCGACCGGTCAGGCGGGAGCGGTAGTTGGGGTCGTACGAGACGTGCCCGCCGGCGTCGTGCACGGTCTCGGCGGCGGCCACCACCGCATCGCGGCCGGTCGGGGACAGTGCGCCGGTGATCCCGCTGGTGATGAGGGCCTTCGTGCCGGTCAGCAGTCCCGCCAGGACTCGATGTGCCGGAGGGAGAGGGTGGAACCGGCGCTGCGGGTGCGCCAGCAGACGAAGGCCCGGTCGCCCTCGGTGTCGGAGCTGATCGCGAGCGCGGGGCTGCCGCGCCGCACGCCGAAGACACTGACCAGCCCCGAGGCGCTGCTGGCGGAGCTGGAGGCGGTCCGCGCCAGGGGCTTCGCCGTGGACGACGAGGAGAACGGGCCGACGATCCGGTGCATCGGCGCCGCGATCCTGGGCCCGGCCGGCCGGCCGATCGGCGGGGTCAGCGTCACCACGGTCACCTTGATCGTCTCCCGCGAGGAGATCGAGGCGTACGCGCCTGCCCTGCGCGCGGCCACGGAGGCACTGGCTCCGCTGCTGTGAGCCGCCGGGAGCCGGTGTGAATCGCCGTGCGCTGCCGCAATCTGCCGTGCGCTGCTCTGATACGAAAGGGGTCCCGCGTCCGGATGTGGACGCGGGACCCCTCACCGATCGGCCCGGTATCCGCTCAGCCCCGGGGCGCGGCACCGGCCAGGGCGCCGGCCCGGCCGTCCGGGCCGACGGCTGCGCCCGGACCGGCCGAACCGCCCCGGCCCCGCGCGGCCCCGACCAGCAGAACCACCACGGCCGCGAGGGCCACCACCGCGGCCAGCGCCCCGGCGACCCCCAGCGTCAGCCCGTCGGGCGAGGTCAGCGCCTGCCCGCGCAGGGCCTGCCAGACGGTCAGCCCGACCAGCCCTGCGTACCCGAGCCCGGCCACCAGTACGAGGCGCGGCCGCACCCCCGCGTCGGCCGCCCATCCGTACCGCCGGGCCGCGAAGGCGAGCGCCAGCGCCACCAGCGGCAGCACCTGGAGCGCGTGCATGCCGACGAAGTGGGCGATCCGCAGGTCGCCCCCGGTGGACTCCCAGCCGGTGACCGGCATGTGCGGCCCGCCGTCCGTGATCCCGACGCTGTGCGCGCCGGCCGTGCCGGTGATCCGCCCCGACGACTGGGCGCTGGTGGGCTGGGTCATCAGGAACCCGACGGACAGCCCCGCCAGCCCGATCACCGAGCCGAGCCGGATCGCCCACTGGGTGGCCCGGTCGGCGAGCGGCTGGCGCCACAGCACCACCGCCATGAGCAGGGTGGCCAGCCACAGCACCACCACCGTCATGCCCATCAGGCCGTACAGGGCCGCATCCGTTGAGGTCTCGGTGTTGAAGTGGCTGCGCTTGCCGCGCACCACCTGCCCCACGATGATCACCATCTCCACCACGCTCGCCGCCACGACGACGATCCCGGCCCACCAGCTGGTGCGCTGCCATCGGGTGAGCAGCGAGTGCATCCAGGCCAGGGTCAGCCCGTACAGCACGAACGAGAGGGAGAACTTGAGGGGTCTGTGTCAGATCGGCGATCCGACGAGCATCCGGTCGTCCACGAGCAGCCCGACCCCCGAGACCAGGGTCATCACCCCCATGGCCGCCGTGAAGAGCAGCAGCGGCCGATGCCATCCTGCGCTATGGATCCGCATCCTACGATTCCCCCATAATGGATAGTCACACTGTCCATTTTCCGATAGCTTCACTATCCATAACGTGGTCCGCCACCGCAAGGCCCCGGCCCGTTCGAAAGAGAGAATTCACTTTGCGCATAGGAGAGTTGAGTCGCGCGAGCGGCGTTCCGGTGCCCACGATCAAGTTCTATCTCCGGGAAGGACTGCTCCCCGCCGGGGAGTTGACCAGCCCCAACCAGGCCCATTACGGCGAAGCCCACCTGCGCCGCCTGCACTTGATCCGCGCCCTCACCGACATCGGCGGACTGCCGCTGGCCTCCGTCGGCAAAGTGGTCGAGGCGGTGGAGGACCACGAGCGCCCGGTGCACCAGCTCCTGGGCGCGGCCGCCAGGACCGTGGACCTCGCCCTCCCCGACCCGGTCGACTCCGACGGCGCCGTACGGGTCCAGGCCCGGGCCATGGCCGACGAGCTGATCGCGCGGCGCGGCTGGGAGGTCAAACCGGGGCACCCGGCGGTCGAGGCCCTCACCGCCGCGATGGCCTCCGTCCTGTCGGTCGGACACGGGGACTATCTCGACTACCTCGACGAGTTCGCTGCCGCCGGGGAGCGGATCGCCGCCGCCGACCTCGCCTTCGTGGCCCGCCGGCAGCGGCCGGAGGACCTCGTCGAGCGCGTGGTGGTGGCCACCGTCCTGGGGGATGCCGTGCTGGCGGCGCTGCGGCGCCTCGCCCAGGTGGACGCCTCTGCGCGGCGCTACCCTCCACAGGCCCCGGAAAGTTCTTCAGATTCTTCTTCCGGATAACCGTTATCCGGGCCGCGCTCGACGGTCTCCCATGTATCGGGCATCATCGACCGCCGGTACGGACAGGGAAACCTCACATGACTACACAGCACACGGCAGCGCTGGTGGCAGCGGCCCGCGCGGGCGATCCCCGCGCGCAGGACGAGCTGGTCGGCACCTATCTGCCGCTCGTCTACAACATCGTCGGGCGCGCACTGAACGGCTCCTGCGACGTGGACGACGTGGTGCAGGACACGATGCTGCGGGCCCTCGACGGGCTGGGCACGCTGCGGTCGGACGACAGTTTCCGGTCCTGGCTGGTGGCGATCGCCATGAACCGGGTCCGGGCGCACTGGCAGGCCCGGCACAGCGCTCCCGGCGAGAGCGGACTCGAAGCCGCCTGGGAGCTGGCCGACCCGGGCGCCGACTTCGTGGACCTGACCGTCCTGCGGCTCCAGCTCGAAGGCCAGCAGCGGGAGACGGCCCGCGCCACCCGCTGGCTGGAGACCGACGACCGGGCGCTGCTGTCGCTGTGGTGGCTGGAGTGCGCCGGTGAGCTGACCCGTGCCGAGGTGGCCGCGGCCCTCGAACTGTCCCCGCAGCACACGGCGGTACGGGTGCAGCGCATGAAGGCGCAGCTGGAGTCGGCCCGGGTGGTGGAGCGGGCGCTCGGCGCACAGCCCCCGTGCGAGGGACTGCGGACGGTGACGGCCGGCTGGGACGGGCTGCCGTCGACGCTGTGGCGCAAGCGAATAGCCCGGCACGCCCGCGAGTGCGTGCGGTGCGCGGGACTGTGGAGCGGACTGCTCCCGGCGGAGGGGCTGCTGGCGGGTCTGGCCCTGGTACCGGTCTCGGCCGCCCTGCTGGCCGGCGTACGGTCGGCCGCGGCCGGCGGCTTCGCCTCGGCCGGCGCGCACTTCGCCCCGGCGGACGCGGCGTACGCCTCGGACGGCGGCGCGGCCGCCCAGGCGGGCGGCCTCGGCGGCACGGGAACAGGAACGGGAACGGGCTTCGACGGCACGGACTTCTCCGACGCCGCGACGCAGCTCACCCCCACCGTCTCCGGCCAGGGCGGCATACCGGACACCGCCCCCGGCGGCGGCCGCGGCGGCCGCCGCAAGCGCAGGCAGAGCCGCCGCCGCGCGGTCGGCGGCGCGGTGCTCGCCGCGTGTGTCGCGGGCGGCGGTCTCGCGTACCTCAGCGGGTTCCCCGGCTCGGGCGACAAGGACACGGGCGCCGCACCCGCCGCCCCTCTCTCCGCGCTGTCGGCGACCGACTCCGCCTCCGCGTCCCCCTCGGACCCGGCCTCGCCCTCCGCGTCCGCCTCCCCCTCCCCGTCGGCCTCCGCCTCGCCGAGCCCGTCCGCCGAGAGCCCGAGTCCGAGCCCGACGCCGACCAAGTCCAAGGCTCCGGCGCCGCGCCCGTCCGCGCCCGCTCCGGCGCCCGCCCCGGCTGGGGTCGCGGGCCAGGTCATCGCGCTGGTGAACTCCGAGCGCGCGAAGGCCGGCTGCGGCCCGCTGAAGGAAGACTCGCAGCTGCGGACCGCCGCACAGGGGCACTCCGACGACATGGCGGCCCGGAACTACTTCGACCACACCGATCCCGACGGCGCCGACCCGGGGAAGCGGACGACGGACGCCGGGTACCGCTGGTCGACGTACGGGGAGAACATCGCGCGGGGCCAGCAGACTGCGGCCTCGGTCATGGACTCCTGGATGAACAGCGCGGGCCACCGCGCCAACATCCTCAACTGCTCCTTCAAGGACATCGGCGTGGGCATCCACACGGGCCCGGGCGGCCCCTGGTGGACGCAGAACTTCGGCGCCCGGATGTGACCCCGGTGACGGATGCCGGCTGCGTGTTCTGCACGCTGATCGCCAAGGACGGCGCCCGCCGGGTGGCCCGCACCTCGACCCGGCTCGGAGCAGTCCGTTCCGCACTTGCACTTCCACGTGGTGCCGCCCCGGCCGGGCGTCGGCCTCTCCACCTGGCCGGCAAAACGGTCGCGCCGTCGCGTCGAGGGTGACCCGAACGCTCTGCTCGTACAGGCCCCACATGCTTCAAACTCCGTGCAGGATGGAGACTGGATCCGAAAGGGCTGATCAGAGCGGACGGAGAACGGCACATGGCGAAGAAGGAACTCCGTCCGCACCAGCGCGAGGCCGTCGACGCCGTGCTGCGGGCGCTCGAGCTGCCCGCCGGCGGCCGGGTGCCCGAGGCCGGGCTGCGGACCCAGGTGATCATGGCCACCGGCTCCGGGAAGTCCCTGGTCGCCGTGCGCTCCGCCGAGGAACTGCGGGCCGGGCGGGTGCTGGTCCTCGTGCCCTCGCTGGACCTGCTCGTACAGACGGCGACGGCCTGGCGGGAGGGCGGCCGGACCGGGCGGGCCCTCGCCGTGTGCTCGCTGCGCGGCGAGGACGCGGGGATGCCGACCACCACCGATCCGGCCGAACTGGCCCGCCGGGCCGGCCGGCCGGCGGACCGGGTGACGGTGTTCGCCACGTACGCCTCGCTGGGCCTCGGCACGATCGAGCGCGCCCATCTCGCCGGGCTGCCGGGCTGGGACCTGATCGTGGTCGACGAGGCGCACCGTACGTCCGGGCGGATGGGCAAACCGTGGGCCGTGGTGCACGACAACACCCGGATCCCCGCCGTACGGCGGCTGTACATGACGGCCACGCCCCGGGTCTGGCAGGACGGCGAGGAGCCGGAGGAGGGCGAGGAGGCAGAGGCAGGCGGCCCGCGGGGGCAGGGCGACCTCGTCGCGTCCATGGAGGACGACGCGGACGGCCCGTTCGGCGCGCGCTGCCACACCCTGTCCCTCGCGGAGGCCATCGACCGGGGGATCTGCGCCCCGTACCGGGTGGTGTGCGTGGACGTCAGCGATCCGGGGTTCCAGGCGGCCGTGCTGCTGGGCGCCGACGGGCGCTCGGACGCCGTGCGCGGGGCGCGGCTGGCGGCCCTGCAGGCGGCGCTGGTGAAGGCCGCGGCCGACCAGGGGTTCCGGCGGACCCTCGTCTTCCATCACCTGACCAGGGAGGCCGAGGCCTTCGCGGCCGGGCTGCCGGCGGTGGCGGAGCGGCTGCGGGCCGCGAGTGACACGCCGGAGCCGGTGTATCCCCGTACCGTCTGGGCGGACTGGCTGTGCGGACAGCACACGGCGGCGCACCGGCGCCGGGTGCTGGACGCGTTCGCGGCGGACCGGGTCGCCGACAAGGCCTTCCTCGGCAGTGTCCGGGTGCTGGGCGAGGGCGTGGACACCAAGGAGTGCGACTCGGTCTTCTGGGCCGACGTCCGGGGTTCCATGCCCGACCTGGTCCAGGCCGTCGGGCGGGCGCTGCGCATCCGGCCCGGGGAGGGCAAGGTCGCCTCGCTGGTGGTCCCGGTGCTGCTGGGGCCGGGCGAGACGCCCGAGTCGATGCTGACCTCGCGCTCGTACGGTGACCTCGCGCGGCTGCTGGAGGCGCTGCGGGCGCACGACACCCGGCTCGTCGAGGCGCTGGCCCAGCCGCAGGCGCCGAGCCGCAGGCGGGCGGAATCCGCGACCGACGCCGTGACGGGCGCCGGCATGCGGACCGGGGCGCAGGCCCTGCTGAGCTTCTCCACCCCGCGGGATCCGGCGCTGCTGGCGGCGTTCATCCGGCTGCGCGTCCTGCACCCGGAGCGCGAGCACTGGCGGCGCGGGGTGGAGGCCTCCCGGATCTACGCCGCCAGGGCCGGGGATCTGCGGGTGCCGTTCGCCTTCAAGGTGCCGAAGGCTCCGCAGGCCCCACCGGGTACGCAGGCCCCGCCCGGTACGCAGGCCCCACCGGGTACGCAGGCCCTGCCGGGTCCGCCGCCGGTCGCCGAGGCCTGGCCGCCCGGGCTGGCCCGGTTCCCGCTGGGCCAGTGGATCGCGGACGTACGGCGCACCCACCGCCGGGGCGCCCTCGGCCGGGAGCGGGTCGCGCAGCTGGACGCACTCGGCATGGTCTGGAGCCACTTCGACGTGGCCTTCGACGAGGGCCTCGCGGCGGCCCGCGGCTGGGCGGCGGAACACGGCCACCTGCTGCCGCCGGTGGAGGCCACCTGGCGCGGCGCACCGGTCGGGGTATGGGTCAAGAACCAGCGGGCCGCCGCCCGCCGCGAGGGCCCCGGGTCCCTGCCGGAGGAGCGCCGGGAGGCCCTGGAGGCCATCGACGCGTCCTGGTGCCCGGCCTGGGAGATCTCCTGGCAGCGCGCCTTCCACCTGACCCGCGTCCACCTCGACGCGGGCGGCCGGCTGCCGCTCGCCCCCGGCGAGGTGGTCGTCCAGGGCGAGGACCTGGGCCGGTGGGCCCGCGCCCAGCGGCTCGCCTGGGAGCAGCTGGCCTGGTCGCAGCGCTGGCTGCTGGAGCACACGCTCGGCGTGACCGAGGCGACCGCGGCCGAGCGCCCGCAGCCGCGGCGCACCCAGGCCGAGAAATGGGCGGACCACCTGGCTGCGGCCCGCCAGTTCCACGCCCGCGAGCACCACCTCCGGGTTCCCCGCAAGCACGTGGAGCGGGTCGGCGGCCGGGAGTTGCGCCTGGGTGCCTGGATGGCCAACCAGCGCTCCCGCGCGTCGGCCCTCGCCCCGGACCGGGTCGCGGCCCTCGATGCGCTCGGCATGCGCTGGTCGGCGTCCGCCTGAGCGGCGCCGGCCGGCGGCCGGCCCGCGTCCCGTCGACGAGGGAGCGCCGACGCGATCCGAAAGAGACGGCGGTACGGCGGTGCGCGATCCCCGCGCGCACGATGCGGACCCGCGGCGGCGGCCGCGACCGCCCGGCGGCGGACCGCGACCGCCCGATGGCGGGCCCGGGCGACCGGCGGCGGGACCGGGCGACCGTCAGTGATGGAACCCCGAGCGGGGCTCGGCCGCCCGGACCGGCGGGGGTGCGGCGGTGAGGTGTTCCACCGCCTGGTGCATGTCTGCGACGAGCAGGGCGATCTGGTCGCGGGTCACGCCGTGCCGGATCAGCACGCGCTGGATCACGGTGTCGTCGCGGTCGGCCGGCAGCGGGTACGAGGGCACCTGCCAGCCGCGCATCCGCAGCCGGTCGGAGAGGTCGTACAGGCTGAAGCCGGACGCGGCCTGGTCGGTGAGCCGGTAGGAGACGGCGGGGAGCCCGCCGAGGCCGTCGTAGAGCAGGGTGAACGGGCCCATGGCGGCGATCTCCCCGGCCAGGTACTGGGCGGTGGCGACGCAGGCCTCGTGGACGCGTTTGTAACCGGCGCGGCCGAGCCGTAGGAACAGGTAGTACTGGGCGATGACCTCGCCGCCGGGGCGGGAGAAGTTGAGGGCGAAGGTCGGCATGTCGCCGCCGAGGTAGTCCACGTCGAAGACGAGCTCCGCCGGCAGCAGGTCGGCGGTGCGCCACACGATCCAGCCGACGCCGAGGGGCGCGAGCCCGTACTTGTGCCCGGAGGTGTTGACGGAGGCGACGCGCGGCAGCCGGAAGTCCCACACCACGTCGGGGTGGAGGAAGGGCGCGATGAAGCCGCCGCTGGCCCCGTCCACGTGGATCGGGACGTCCCAGCCGTGCTCGGCCTGGATCCGGTCGAGTTCGGCGGCGATCTCGGCGACGGGCTCGTAGTCGCAAGTGTAGGTGACGCCGAGGATGGCGACGACGCCGATGGTGTTCTCGTCGATGTACTCGGCGAGCTGATGGGGGCGCAGCCCGGTGGCGTCGGGCTCGATCGGAACCTGGCGCAGTTCGACGTCGAAGTAGCGGGCGAACTTCTCCCAGCAGATCTGGACGGGTCCGCACACCAGGTTGGGCCGGTCGGCGGGGAGTCCCTGGGCCTGGCGGCGGGTGCGCCAGCGAAATTTGAGGGCGAGGCCGCCGAGCATGGCGGCCTCGCTGGATCCGGTGGTGGAGCAGCCG
Source organism: Streptomyces sp. NPDC050448 (assembly GCF_040655295.1). Lineage (NCBI taxonomy): Bacteria > Bacillati > Actinomycetota > Actinomycetes > Kitasatosporales > Streptomycetaceae > Streptomyces > Streptomyces sp. NPDC050448. Next base: position 248,530 of record NZ_JBFAJR010000006.1, read on the forward strand.
GTGGCCGCGCCGCCGGCCGGGGCGTTCCACAGGTCGGCCAGGATGTTGACGCAGCGGGCCTCGATCTCGGCCGTCTGCGGGTACTCGTCCTTGTCGATCATGTTCTTGTCAAGGCACTGGTTCATCAGGCGGTGCACGCCGTCGTCGGACCAGGTGGTGCAGAAGGTGGCCAGGTTCTGGGCCGCGTTGCCGTCGAGGAGGAGCTCGTTGCTGAGCAGCTCGTAGACCACCTCGGTGGGCGAGTGGTCGTCGGGGATCCGGTACTTGGGGAGGATCTGGCCGCTCAGCGCGGACGCGAACACGTCCGTGTCGGAGTCACCGGCGTTCGCGTCTTTCGTCTCATGAAGAGCCATATCCGGACTATAGGTGACCGATCATGAGAAAGGCGCCTCCTATCGCCTTGAGGGAGGATTTCGGACGCGCCACCGAGAGCTTCCGGTCGACTCCGCGGTGTGACGGTCCCCATAGGAGTCACATATGACCGGACAACTTACTGTCGAGTAGGCTTTTACTCGAAAATCTTCCCGTCCGGGCCACTGGAGCCGGCGCGGACGGGAAGATCGACCAACTGGTTCTATGCGCAACTTATCCACGCATGTCCGGATACCGGTCAACGGCCTTTGTCGTCCTGATACTTCTTCGGCCCATGAACAGGATCACCCGCCGGCAGGCCTTGGGCACCACCGCCGGCGCACTCACCGTCCTCGGCATCGCCGGCGCCACCGCGCACGCAGCCGCCACCGATTCCCGCGCCTCCATACCCACCGGCACGGTCGACGAGGTGTACCAGGGCCGCCGTATCCAGATCACCCCGGGCGGGGGCGGCCACCACGGCGGCCACCACGGGGGTGGCCACGACGATCTGCCGACCGTCCGGATAGACGGCCGCGAACTGCACGTCATGCGCAACGCCGACGGCACCTGGATCAGCGTGGTCAACCACTACGAGACCTTCGCCGATCCGGCCTCGCTCGCCCGCGCCGCCGTACGCGAACTGCAGGGCGCCGTCCTCGCCCCGTTCGCGCCCATGGGAGGCACGGCATGACCGTCCGCAAGAACCAGGCCGCCCTCACCGCCGAGGAGAAGCGCGCCTTCACGAATACGCTGCTCGAACTGAAGCGGACGGGCGTCTACGACCGGTTCGTGACCACGCACAACGGCTTCATCATGAACGACAGCGACTCCGGCGACCGGGTCGGCCACCGCTCGCCCTCCTTCCTTCCCTGGCACCGCCGCTTCCTGCTGGAGTTCGAGGCCGAACTGCAGAAAGTGGACCCGAAGGTTTCGCTCCCGTACTGGGACTGGACGGCGGACCGCACCTCCCGCTCCCCCCTCTGGGCCGCCGACTTCCTCGGCGGCACCGGCCGGGCCCGGGACGGACAGGTCCTCGACGGGCCGTTCGCGTACGCCAACGGCAAGTGGCCGGTGAACGTCCGGGTGGACGGCCGCACGTACCTGCGCCGCGCGCTCGGCTCGGGGGTGGCCGAGCTGCCGACCAAGGCCGAGGTGGACGCCGTCCTCGCCATGCCGGTGTACGACATGGCCCCCTGGAACAGCTCCTCGAACGGCTTCCGCAACCATCTGGAGGGCTGGCGCGGCGCCAACCTCCACAACCGGGTGCACGTGTGGGTCGGCGGCCAGATGGCCACCGGGGTCTCCCCCAACGACCCGGTGTTCTGGATGCACCACGCCTTCATCGACAAGCTGTGGGCGCAGTGGCAGACCCGCAATCCGAAGTCCGCGTACCTGCCGGCCGCCGGCACCGCGAACGTCGTCGACCTGCACGACACCATGCGGCCGTGGAACGACGTGACCCCGGCCGACATGCTGGACCACCGCAAGTTCTACACCTTCGACACGGAACCGGTCCCGGCCGCCGCCAGCCAGCGGTAGTGCAGTTCGGGGCGGCCGACCTGGCCGTACCGGGGGGTGCGGTCCGCCCGCCCGGTGTCCACCAGGTGCTCCAGGTAACGGCGGGCCGTGATCCGGGAGATCCCGGCCGCCCCGGCCGCCCCCGCGGCGGTCAGCCCCTCGGGCGCCGCCCGCAGCAGCGCGCCGACCCGGTCCAGGGTCGGCGCGCTGAGCCCTTTCGGGAGCTCGGCGGGGCCGGGCGCGCGCAGGGCGGCGAGCGCCCGGTCCACATCGTCTTGGCCGGCCGCCTCCCCCGCCGTCTCGCGGAACTCGGCGTAGCGCAGCAGCCGTTCGCGCAGCGTCGGGAAGGCGAACGGCTTCAGTACGTACTGGACCACGCCGAGCGAGACGCTCTCGCGGACCACGGCAAGGTCCCGCGCCGAGGTCACCACGATCACGTCCACGGGATGTCCGGACGCCCGCAGCCGGCGTGCGAAGCGCAGCCCGTGGCCGTCGGGCAGGGTGAGGTCGAGCAGCAGCAGGTCGACCCGGGTCCGCTCCAGGACGCGGGTGGCCTCGGCGAGTGAGTGGACGGCCCCGACGGCGGTGAAGCCGGGCACCCGGCCGACGTACAGCGCGTGCGCGTCGGCGGCGACGGGGTCGTCCTCGATCACCAGCACCCGGACCCCGGGCGCCTCGCGTATCTCGCGTGCCTCGCTCATGGCGTCGGCTCCCTTCGCATGGGCAGTCGTACGGTGAACTCGGCTCCCCCGCCCGGCACTTCGGCGGCCACCGCGCTGCCCCCGTGCCGGTGGGCCACCTGCCGGACCAGGGCGAGGCCGAGACCGCGCCCCTCCCCCTTGCCCGACCAGCCGCGCAGGAACACATCGGCCGCGGCACCCGCGGGCAGCCCGGGGCCGTTGTCGGTGACGCGGAGCAGCAGGCCGTCGCCCTCGGGCCGGACGGTGACCGCGATCCGGGCCCCGGGGACGCCGGTGAGGGCGTCGACGGCGTTGTCGAGGAGGTTGCCGAGCACGGTGACGAGGTCCCTGGCCGGCACGGTACCGGTCCGGCCGTCGACGGCGCGGCTGTCGGGGGTGACGACCAGCTCGACGCCCCGCTCGTGCGCCTGGGCGGCCTTGCCCAGCAGCAGCGCCACCAGGACCGGTTCTCCGACGCCGGTGACCACCTCGTCGGTGAGGGCCTGGGCCAGCTCCAGTTCGGCGGTGGCGAATTCCACCGCCTCGTCGGCGCGGCCGAGTTCGATGAGGGAGACCACGGTGTGCAGCCGGTTGGCCGCCTCGTGGGCCTGGGAGCGCAGCGCCTCGGTGAATCCGCGCTCCTGATCCAGCTCGCCGGTGAGCGACTGGAGTTCGGTGTGGTCGCGCAGGGTGACCACGGTGCCGCGGCGGCCGCCGCCCGCGACGGGCGAGCTGTTGAGGACCAGCACCCGCTCCGCGGTCAGGTGCACCTCGTCCACCCGGGGCCGGTCGGCGAGCAGGGCGCCGGTGAGCGGCGCGGGCAGCCCGAGGTCGGCGGCGCCGGTGCCCCTGATGTCCCCCTGCAGCCCGAGCAGTTCGCGTCCGGCGTCGTTGATCAGCGTGATGCGGCGCTGGCCGTCGAGCATCAGCAGGCCTTCGCGGACGCCGTGCAGGGCCGCCTGGTGGTAGTCGTACATCCGGCTGAGCTCGGCCGCGTTCATCCCGTGCGTGTGTCGGCGCAGCCGGGCGTTGACGACGTACGTGCCGACTCCGCCGAGGGCGAGCGCCCCGGCCGCGACCCAGGCGAGGACGGAGAGCTGCTGCGCGAGCCGGGCGCTGATCGCGCGGACGGTGATGCCGGCGCTGACCATGCCGACGACCCGGCCGTCGTCGAGGAGAGGGGTGACCACGCGGATGGAGGGCCCGAGGGTGCCGGTGTAGGTCTCGCTGAAGGTCTCGCCGCGCAGGGCGCGGGCGGTGTTCCCCATGAAGGGCTCGCCGATGCGGCGGGGGTCGGGATGGGTCCAGCGCCGCCCGTCCGGGGCCATGATCGTCACGAAGTCCACCCCGGAGTCGATGCGGACCCGCTCGGCGTAGGGCTGGAGCGCGACCGAGGGGTCGCTGCCGTGCGCCGCCGCGCGTACGGCCTCGTGGACGGACGGGGAGTCGGCGACCGCCCGGGCCACGGCCCCCGCCTGGCGCCGGGCGGCCTCCTCGGCCTGCCCGCGGGCGGTGGCGTACGCGAAGACCGCGCAGCCGGCGACGACCACGGCGACCACCAGCACCTGCATGGCGAAGAGCTGGCCGGCGAGGCTGCGGGGCGGACGGGGGAACCGGAACATGACGTTCAGTGTGCACCCGGCCGTGAACTCAATGAACGCAAGGGTGACCGGGGTCACAGCCTCGGGCGATGGTCCTCCCGGGACGTATTCACCACCAGGAGGCGAGCCGTGGCCGGCAGACGCGACAAGACCCATTATCTCTACATCGCGGTGATCGCCGCGGTGCTCCTCGGCATCGCCGTCGGCTTCGCCGCACCGGGCACGGCCGTGGAGCTCAAGCCGCTGGGCACCGGCTTCGTGAACCTCATCAAGATGATGATCTCGCCCGTGATCTTCTGCACCATCGTGCTGGGCATCGGGTCGGTGCGCAAGGCCGCGAAGGTCGGCGCCGTGGGCGGCCTCGCCCTCGGCTATTTCATGATCATGTCCACGGTGGCGCTGGCCATCGGACTTCTCGTCGGGAACCTGCTGGAGCCGGGCAGCGGACTGCACCTGACCGAGGCCGTGAAGCACGCCGGAGAGGCGCAGGCCAAGGCGGGCGGGGCGCAGAGCACGCCCGAGTTCCTGCTGGGGATCATCCCGACCACCCTGGTCTCCGCGTTCACCGGGGGCCAGGTGCTCCAGACGCTGCTCGTGGCGCTGCTGTGCGGGTTCGCGCTCCAGGCCATGGGCACGGCGGGCGAGCCGGTACTGCGCGGGATCGGACACGTGCAGAAGCTGGTCTTCCGGGTACTGGCGATGATCATGTGGGCGGCGCCGGTGGGCGCGTTCGGCGCGATCGCGGCGGTGGTCGGCGCGACGGGGATGGACGCGCTGAAGTCACTCGCCGTCATCATGATCGGCTTCTACACGACCTGTCTGCTGTTCGTGGTCGTGGTCCTCGGCACCCTGCTGCGGGTGTGCACCGGGATCAACGTGTTCTCGCTGCTGCGCTACCTGGGCCGCGAGTTCCTGCTGATCCTCTCCACCTCCTCCTCGGAGTCGGCGCTGCCCCGGCTGATCGCGAAGATGGAGCACCTGGGCGTCTCCAGGCCGGTGGTCGGCATCACGGTGCCGACGGGCTACTCGTTCAACCTGGACGGGACCGCGATCTACCTGACGATGTCCTCGCTGTTCATCGCGGAGGCGACGGGCAAGCCGCTCGCCTTGGGCGAGCAGATCTCGCTGCTGCTGTTCATGATCGTGGCCTCGAAGGGCGCCGCCGGTGTGACCGGCGCGGGGCTCGCGACGCTGGCCGGCGGGCTCCAGTCGCACCGGCCGGAACTCGTCGACGGCGTCGGGCTGATCGTGGGCATCGACCGCTTCATGAGCGAGGCCCGGGCGCTGACGAACTTCGCGGGCAACGCGGTGGCAACGGTGCTCATCGGCACCTGGACCAAGGGGTTCGACCGCGAGCGGGCCGCCGAAGTCCTCGCGGGCCGCCTGGAGTTCGACGAGACCACGCTGGTCGACGACGGCCACGGCACGAAGACCCTCACCGTGCCCGGCCAGTCGCCGGCCCGCGCCAGGGACGGCGTACCGGTATAACCGGCACGCCCGTCACGGGCCGACCGGGCAGGGCTCGCCCCCACGGTGCCCAGCCCGGTCGGCCCCACACTCGTGTCCGGGCTGCGCGCGTCCTTTCGACCGGTCCGGTCCGCGTGGCGCGGCGGATTGCCTCCGCGGGGGCGCCGGCCCGACGATGGCGGTGTCCGCACGGGGGGGGCGTGCGCGCCGTGCGAGAACACGACGACGGGCAGTCCGGCCGGCGGAGTGCGTCCGGTTCCGGATCGCTCAGATCGCGGCCACATGGGCGTTTTTCAGCCACCCGGCCGCGAAGTGTCCTGCGGTAAAAGGTACTTCCATACCGGGGCACGTGTCTGACATCTTGCGTCCACCACTCGTTTCGTACGGCCCGGTAGGTGCCACCAGCACCACCGGGCCGTCTTCGGAGGACGCATTGATACCCCACATATCCAGCCGACCGAGACGTACTCTCGTGCTGGCCGCCACCCTCGGCGCCGCACTCGCGTTCGGGGCCCCCGCCGCGCTCGCCGGCACCGCCCCGGTTTCCCCTTCCGGCCACTCCGCCCCGTCCGCCCCCGCCAAGGCCTCGGCCGCGGCGCCGACTTCCCAGAGTGCGACCTGGGTTGCCGGCACCCGCGCCTACCTGGTGATCACCGCCCCCGGTGACAGCTCCGCGGTGCGCTCGGCCATCGCCGCGAACGGCGGCACCGTCTTCTCGAACTTCGACGCCATCGGCGTGATCGTCGCCCACTCCTCCTCGGCCGGCTTCGCCGCGACCATGCGCGGGGTCAGCGGGGTCCAGCAGGTCGGGGCCACCCGTACCTCGGACGTTCCGGCCGACGCCTACAACCCGGCGCTGCCCGCCAACCCGGCGCAGGCGACGACTCCGGCCGGCGAGCCCGTCCGCGCCGACATGAGCCAGATCAAGGCGGACCAGGCCTGGGCCGTCACCACCGGCTCCGCCTCCGTCAAGGTCGGCATCCTGGACACCGGTGTGGACGACCAGCACCAGGACCTGGCGCCGAACTTCAACGCGGCCGACTCCGTCTCCTGCGCCTATGGCAAGCCCGACACCCGTACGGGCGCCTGGCGGGACGTGGACACCCACGGCACCCACGTCGCGGGCACCATCGCGGCCGCCAAGAACGGCAAGGGCGTCGTCGGCGTGGCCCCGGGCGTGAAGATCTCCGCGGTCCGCGTCGCCGAGCCGGGCAACGCGTTCTTCTTCGCCGAGAACACCATCTGCGGCTTCGTGTGGGCCGGTGACCACGGCTTCAAGGTCACCAACAACAGCTACTACACGGACCCGTGGCAGTTCAACTGCCCGGACAACATCGACCAGGCCGCCATCATCGAGGGCGTCAAGCGCGCCCAGGAGTACGCGGAGAGCAAGGGCTCCCTCCAGGTCGCCGCGGCGGGCAACGAGAACTACGACCTCGCCCACAAGACGACCGACTCCGCGAGCCCGAACGACTCGACGCCGGTCACCCGCACCATCACCAACGCCTGCCTCGACATCCCGACCGAGCTCCCGGGCGTGGTCACGGTCGCGGCGAACGGCACCGGCACCACGAAGGCCTCGTTCTCGAACTTCGGCTCGGGCGTCATCGACGTGGCGGCCCCGGGCAGCGACGTCTACTCCACCCTGCCGGGCGGCACGTACGGCACCAAGAGCGGCACGTCGATGGCCACCCCGCACGTGGTGGGCGTCGCGGCGCTGCTCGCCAGCACCAACCCCGGCATCACCCCGGCGCAGCTGCGCGACAAGCTGGCCACGCAGGCCAACGACATCGCCTGCCCGTCGGACAACCGCTGCACCGGGACCGCGGCCAACAACTCGTTCTTCGGCGAGGGCCAGGTCGACGCGCTGAAGGCGGTCGGGTCCACCCCGCCGCCCGGGAAGTACTTCGAGAACCTCGACGACTTCGCGATCAACGACAACGCCACCGTGGAGAGCCCCATCACCGTCAGCGGGGTGAGCGGCAACGCGCCGGCCACCCTCAAGGTGGGCGTGGACATCAAGCACACCTACATCGGGGACCTGAAGGTCGACCTCGTGGCCCCGGACGGCTCCGTCTACACGCTGAGCAACCGGGCCGGCGGCGGCACCGACAACATCGTCCAGAGCTTCACCGTCAACGCGTCCTCCGAGGTCGCCAACGGTGTCTGGAAGCTCCGCGTGAACGACAACGCCAACGCGGACACCGGCAAGATCGACGCCTGGAACCTCACCTTCTGAGGCACTGAGGCGCTGAGGCGCCGGAGGCGCCACTGCCGCACTACTAACGCCGCAGGACGTCGGCGAGCCAGTCGAAGACGACGTCGCAGTGCTGCTGCGGGGCCATCGGGGAGCAGTGCAACTGCGCCCCGGTGGCCTCCGTCAGTTTCACGTACTCGCGCTTCGAGCGCAGCAGGTCGTACATCTGCCGGGGCTGGCCCGGATAGAACTGCTCGAAGTCGTAGTCGAGGACCAGCGTCGGCGCCTTGATCCGCGGCACGACCTTGGTGATGTCGAGGCCGATCGCGACCTGGGCGGGGGTCCAGAGGTCCTTGAACACCCGGCCGGCGCGGGCTTCGCGCAGTGCCTCCCTCGAGAAGATCTCGAAGCGCTTCTTGACCGTGGTGGCGAGCTCCGGCGTGAGTTCGGGGACGACGTCCTCGTTCCAGACGCGGTTGGTCTCCGCCTTGTCGGCGGTGACGATGTCGCGGATCTCCTTGTCGAAGCCGAGCCAGGGGTTGGGCGCGCCGGGCATGCACACCACGGCCGCGAGCCGGCGCTCGAAGGCCGCGGCGCGGGCGACGAGGTTGCCGCCCATGCTGAGGCCGGTGATCGCGATCCGGCCGCTGTCCACGTCCTCGCGGGCGTCGAGCCAGTCGACGAGCGGGGCCACCACCTGCTCCCACCGGGTGGTGAAGGGGATCTCCTCGACGAACAGCAGCCGGCCCTGGCCCGGACCGTCGTAGACGAGGGCGTTCCAGCCCCGGTCGAGGGCGGCCGAGACGCCGTAGGTCCACATGTCGAGGTTCTGGCCGTCGCTGCCGTTGGTGAGGATGACGGTGGGGCGGGGCTCGTCCGGGCCGTCGGGCCGGAAGAACCAGACCGGGAGGCGGGTCGTTCCGTACGGGACCCCGGCGCGGACGGCGGGCGGGGAGCAGAGCCCGGTGAAGGCGTCCCAGGCCTTGCGGCCGGCCAGGTAGACCGCTTCCTCGTCGCCGGGGCTGCGGGTGCCGAGGACGTAGAACAGCGCCTGGGCGTAGTACTGCGCGGCCCGCAGCGACCGGAACCGGCGGGTCTGCGAGGGGGCTTCGCCGCCGTGCCGGCCGGCGGCCGGGGGCGCGGCGAGCCGGTCGCCCCAGGCGCGGAAGGTGTCGGTGAAGGTCTGCGCGGACAGGCCGGCGGTGTTGATGGCGTTGACGGCGGTGAGCACCTCGCCCACCTCGGAAGCGCGCATGCCGGCCGCGCCGAGCGCGAGGAGCCCGGCGAAGTTGAAGCCGGGGTCGTCGAACAGCTTCATGGCTCCCGGCGAGGGGTCGGGGGCCGCCGCGGCGGCCCGGGGCGTGGCGGCCGCACAGCCGGCGGCCCCGCCGACGGCGACGGCTCCGGCGCCGGCTGCGAGTCCGGTCAGGGCGGCGCGCCGGGACAGCCCCGACGGGCCCCCCGACCGGGGCTGCGGCTGCGGTGTGCGAGCGTGCGTCATGGCAGGGACCGTAGGAGGCGGCCCGGGCGGATCGGCGCCCGCCACACCCTCGACTGCTCCGAACGGCCCTGCCCGGCTACCTGGTCCGCAGCACGCAGTCCCCGCAGAGTCCGCCGCCGGGCACCTGGTAGTAGAGGCAGCAGCTGCGCCGTACGAAGGCCACCCCGAGGCCCTCTTCGTGGACGAAGCTGCCGGTCCCGCCGAGCGCCCCGCCCTCGGCCAGCAGCTCCGCGGCCAGGGACACCGCCGGGCCGCCCGGGACCCGGTCGATCAGCACCCGCAGCGCCCCGACCAGCCCCGACGCGGTGTTCCCGCGCAGCACCTTGGGCGACACCCCGTACCGCCCCCGCAGCCGCGCGTCCAGGACCGCGAGGTTGCCCAGCACGCTCTCCCCGAGCGCCTCGGCCGGCAGGTCCCCCTGGCCGGGCCCGGGCAGCCACAGCTCCAGCGATCCCGCCGCGGGCAGCCGCCACCACACCCGGTCGGCTCCGAGGTCCGGGACCCGCCCGCCCAGCGCGGCGCAGCCCAGCCCGAGCGACCACAGCCGCGAGGCGATCCCGAACTGCGCGGTCGACGCCGCGACCCGCCCGGGGCCGCTCCCGATCCGCCGGCCCACCTCGGCGACGTACGGCTCGAGTTGCGCCCCGTACAGCGCGCTCAGCGGCCGGTAGCCGTCCCCGGGCGGCTCCGTGCCGTACGGCACGGTGAAGAAGGGGCCGACGGCCGCCAGCCGGCGCAGTACGTCCTCCACCTCAGGCTCCGTATCCGTCGTCGGGCAGACCGGGGTCCGCCTCCGGGCACTCCCGGTGGTCCAGGCCGTACGAGGAGACCGTGTGGAGCGGCCAGTCCTGGGCGATCGGCTCCGTGTCGCAGCAGCGGGCCACGAAGACGAAGCCCACCACGGTCTGCGGCAGGGGCTCCGCGTACAGGGTCCGCTGCTCGGGCAGCCGCTCGGACCACTCGGTGCGCCAGGCGACCCCGGCGGCGGCGAGCGCCGCGGTGAGCCCGGACTCGGTGACGGACACGGGTCCGCGGTACGACTCCCCCGCGCCGGGGCCCGGGAGCTCCACGTCGTCACGCCAGGTGTCCACGCTCATCGAGCGCAGCCGGCGGCACCGGCAGAACACGTTCTCCAGGCTCCCGTGATGGAACCAGTGCGGCCACCGCTGCCCCGGGTACACCGGCCACGAGCAGTCCGGCTCGCCGTGCGCGGCGACCAGGTCGTGCAGGTGCGCGCCGACGTGGAAGGCGCCGAGCCTCCCCGTGGCCGCGAAGCGGGCCAGTTCCGTCACGAAGTCCATGCGGGGATGATCTCAGCTGGCGACGGTCTCGCGGATCACGGCCGGGCAGGTGACTGAGCCCGTACGAAGGCCCCCGCGGGCTCGGTTCCCCGGTGAACCGCCCCGGCCCGGCGGACCGCCGGGCCCATCGCGTACGAGGCGGCCAGCAGGACCGCGCCGAGCAGCAGCCAGCCGGGGATCCCCCAGAGCAGGAGCAGCGAGGTGAGCACCAGCGGTCCCAGGGTCCGCGCGATCGGCACCCCGGTCCCGAAGAAGCCCTGGTACTGGCCGATCCGCTCGGCCGGGGCCAGCGAGAAGCCGATCTGCCAGGACCCGGCGGACTGCCGCATCTCCGCGTCCACCTGGAGCACGCCTCCCGCCACGAGCAGCGCCGCGGCCGCCCAGCCGGCCCCGGGCAGCGCCGAGAGGGCGAACACGGCGCAGGAGGCGGCCATGACCAGTCCGGACACCCGGACCGCCCGCCGGGCACTGTCCAGGTCGGTCACCGGCCGCGCGGTCCGCACCTGGAACAGCATCACGGCGACGGTGTTGAGCACGAACAGCGCCGACACCAGCCAGCCGGGGGCGCTGGTGCGCTCCACGATCCACAGCGGGATCGCGAGGCTCAGCAGCGGCATCCGCAGCAGCAGGATCGCGTTCAGCAGCGTGACCAGTGCGTACGGCCGGTCGCGGAGCACCGCCAGCCGCGGCTCCCCCGCCGCGCGCCGCGGTACGGGAGCCACCGCGGGCAGCCGCAGCAGTACGGCGGCGCAGACCAGGAAGCTCACCGCGTCGAGCACGAACACCGCGAGGTAGGCCCGCTCGGTGTCGGCGCTCAGGGCGATCCCGCCGAGCGCCGCGCCCAGCGCCAGCCCGGCGTTCAGCACGGACTGGAGGTGGGCCAGCACACCCGTGCGCTCCTGCGGGGTCACCAGCCCCGCGAGCAGCGCCTGCCGGGCGGCCGCCAGCCCGCACTGGGCGATGGCGTAGACGACGACGGCGAGCAGGAAGGCCCAGAACGAGCGGATGAACAGGAACGAGGACACGGAGGCGGCGGTGGCCAGCGCCAGCAGCACCGAGGTGCCGCGCGGTCCGCGCCGGTCGGCGAGCGCCCCCAGCGGAACGCCCGCGACCGAGCCGATCGCCCACGCGAGCGTCAGCCCGAGGCCGATCTGGGCGGGCGAGAGACCGACCACCCGGGTGAAGTAGAGGGCCGAACACACGTAGTAGGCGCCGTCTCCGACGGAATTGCTCAGCTGGGCGGCGGCCAGTCGGCGCGGCGCCCCGGGTGGGGGCAGGATCCGTATCGTCACCTGCCCATTGGATCATCCGGATGGCCCAATGGATCGGTCCAATCGGACCACGGTCTGATGGGCCACTTGACTCAGGTCCCCCGGCACGGCCGCGCAGCGCCCCGGCACCCGCCCGCGGACACACCACAGGCGACCGTCTGTTCGATGTCCGGGCGGTCGGCGAGGGCTCCGGGAACATCCGCCGGGCCGACGGCCCGGGCCGTGCCCGGGCGCGTGCGAGCATTCCCGCATCACCGCAGGTCAGAGGTTGTTTGTATGGCAGCCGGAGGTTGTCGGCGCCGCCGTCCGGGGGGCCTGCACCGGGCGCTGGAACGGATGTCTGCGGATCAGGATTACGGGCGCTCCGGGCCGGGGACCAAAGTCATCGAAAAACATGGCGGCGACGTTGCCAATTTGGGGGTTCATGAGAGGAGATTTAGGGGCTACATTGAGCCACTCGCGTTCACCTGACAGCCCGTTGCCTTTCACCCGTGTTTTGCACGGGGGGCGACGTCAGGAGCGCACACTGTGCAACCACCCCACCGCCCAGAAGGACCGAAGGCTCCGTGCCCGTACCCGTACTCCTCGCCGGCCGCACCGTGCGGCTCGAGCCCCTCGCCCCCCACCACACCGAGGCCTTGGCCATGGCCGGGGCCGAGGATCGTACGACTTACGCCTTCACCCCCGTACCCCATGGGGTGCAGGCGTCCCACGAGTACATCGACCGCGCCCTCGCAGATCAGGCGGCGGGTCGATCGCTCCCCTTCGCGGTGGTCAGAGCCACCGACGGCCGGGTCGTCGGTTCGACCCGCTTCCTGGAACTCGACTACTGGCAGGGACCGCTGGTGTGGCCCGCCGTGCCGGGCGTCCCGTTCGGTGATCCGGCGACGGCGATCCCCGATGCCGCCGAGATCGGCAATACCTGGCTGTCCCCGGGCGCCCAGGGGACGGGCATCAACACCGAGGCGAAGCTGCTCATGCTCCGCCATGCCTTCGAGACCTGGGGCGTCCGCCGCATCTCGCTGCGGGCCGACGCCCGCAACGGGCGCTCGCGCGCGGCGATGGAACGCCTCGGGTTCACCTGCGAGGGGGTCCGCCGGGCCCATTCGCGGGGCCTCGACGGTGCCGTGCGCAGTACCGCCTTCTACTCGATCCTCGACGAGGAGTGGCCGGCCGTGCGGTCGATCATCGAGCTGAGGCTGTCCGCGGGTGCGCAGCGCAAGCGGCGACGCAAGACACTGATCCCGGCGTAACGGTCCTGCGGGCGGCCCCGCCCCGGCCTTCCTCCCGGCGTCAGCCGAGGAAGGCCGGGGCGAGGGCCGAGGTCATCAGCGGGGCCGGAGCGCCGCTGCCGTCGGCCGGCAGGGCGTACAGGTCGGCGCCGAAGTCGCCGGGCAGGGAGTAGACGACGGTCCTGTCGTCCGTCCACACCACCTGGTCGTCCACGCTGCGTTCCTCGGCGAGCGGGGTCTCCTGCATCGAGGCGAGGTCCAGGGCGTACAGCCGCCACGGGGCGTCGGCCGACAGGCCGGGCACCCGCTTCTTGAACACCAGCCGGGTCCCGTCGGGCGACAGCGACGGGCATTCCAGGTTCTCGCGGAGCGTGGTCACGGTGCGTTCGGCGAGGTCGCCGCGGATCAGGTAGGTCTGGCCGCCGGTGGCGAGCGTCGCGTAGAAGGTCCGCTCGTCGGCGGCGAAGGTCACGCCCCAGAAGTTGACGTCGGCGTTGCGGTACGCCTTGCCGTCCTTGCGGATCGCGAAGTCCTCCAGCGAGGCGTCGAATTTGCCGGTGCGCAGGTCGAGCAGCGAGGTCCGGGTGGAGAAGTTCGTCCCCGCGTACGAGTCCCCGCCGACGAAGACCGTCCAGGCGACGAGGTGTCCGCCGGGCGAGACCCGGGCGCGGGTGGGGATGCCGGCCAGCGGGTGCGCGGAGACCTCCTTGAGACGGTCGTCGAGGACGACGGCCCGGTAGCTCTCCTGGACCCCGCCCTTGTCGGCCTGGAGGCAGATCCCGGTGCCGGCCGCCGCGTGGAAGCGCAGGCAGCGCACGCCGGAGGCGGTACGGGGTCCCGTGGGCGCATCGGCGGGGACGGTGGCGAGCTCGTCGCGGTGCGGGCCCCACGCCATGTTCCGGAACACGATCCGCCGCTTGCCCTGGTCCGGGGCCAGGGACACCTCACCCCGGCTGATCTGCGGTCCGCCGGCCTGGGTCTGGTTCTTCTCGTCGGCCCGCGAGGAGGCCCGTACGACGGCGAGCACCCCCACCGCGGCGAGCAGCACGACGGTGGAGACGAAGATCAGGATCCGGCGTTGGAGGGTCATGGCGGCCTTTCGGGGATGTGGGGGGCTTGAGGCGGCCGAGCGGTCTCAGGCGGCTCGCGCCTCGGCGGCTGCCGCGTCCGCGGGGCGCAGCAGGGCGCACCCGCCGGCCGCGGCGGCCAGCAGCACGGCTGCGACCGCGAGGGCGGGGCGGGCGCCCCAGACGGTCCAGGCGGCGCCGAAGCCCAGCGAGGCGGCGAACCGGGCGAGGGCCTGGCCGGTCTGGACGAGGGCGAGGCCGCCGCCGCGGTGCTCCTCGGGCACGGCTCCGGCGGCCGCGGCCATCAGGACGCCGTCCGTGGCCGCGTAGAAGCCCCCGTGCAGCAGGAGCACGGCGTACGGGAGGAAGACGGCACCCTGGCCGTACGGTCGCCCGCCGGCCAGCAGGAGGCCGTACGTGAGGAGCAGCGCGAGGTGGCCGCCGAGGAAGACGCGCCAGCGGCCGACCCGGTCGGCGAGCCGGCCGAGCGGCAGTGCGAGCAGGAAGAACGCGGCGGCGGTGCCCAGCGGCAGCAGCGCGAACCAGCGGTCGGCGATCCCGGTGGCGTGCTGGAGCAGCAGGAAGACGAAGGCGTCGCTCACGGTGCACAGCCCGAGCAGCAGCGCGCACAGGCTGATCCGGCGCAGGTCCCGACGGCCCAGGAGGCCGAGCGAGGCGCGCAGGGAGACGGGCTCGGCGCCGGGCGCGGGCTCGGTGCGGCGGCCCGGGACGAAGAGGACGAGCACAAGCACGCCGAGGGCGGCGACGCAGGCGCTGACCGTGAAGACGGCGTCGTAGCCGTCGGCGGCGCCGCGCAGGATCAGGAAGGCGAGGATCGGCCCGATCAGGGCGCCGGCGGTGTCCATGGCCCGGTGGACCCCGAAGGCCCGGCCGCGGTCCTCGGGGGCGGCTGCCAGGGAGATCAGCGCGTCGCGCGGGGCGGTGCGCAGGCCCTTGCCGGTGCGGTCGAGGGCGAGCACCGCGCCGATGGCGGGGAGGGTGTGGGCGAGCAGGAGCAGCGGTTTGCACAGGGCCGAGAGGCCGTAGCCGAGGCCGGCGAGGGCCTTGTGGCGGCCGAAGCGGTCGCCGAGGTGGCCTCCGGCGAGCCGGACCAGGGCGCTGATGCCGTTGTAGAGCCCGTCGAGCAGCCCGAAGCCGAGCGGGGAGAGGCCGAGGCCGGCGACGAGGTAGAGGGGGAGCACGGCCGTCACCATCTCGGAGGAGACGTCGGTGATCAGGCTGACCGTGCCGAGGGCGAGCACCGTGGGGGCGAGCGCGGCGCGCCGCCCCGGGCTGCTGCCCGGGGCGACGGCCTGCGGCTCGGGGGTCACGGCGGGCGCGGGGGTACCGCGGCTGTCCGCAACGTACATGGTCAGGAAGCCCAGATCCCCGTGATGTCCTGGGCGGTGGCCGCGTTCCCGGCGTGGGTGGTCAGGCCCGCGAGGCCCTCCAGGGTGCGCAGCATGTCGTAGTGGTTGTACGTGGTGCCCGACGTGCTGCCCGGGGTGACGGGCTGGCCGTACAGCACGGTCGGGATCTGGTTGCCGGCGAGCCGGTTGTCCTCGTCGAAGGTGACGACGAGCAGGCTGTTGTGGGTCTTGGCCCAGTCCGCGTAGGCCTTGAGGTTGTTCTTGAGCCAGGTGTCGCCGGTGCCGACGGAGCAGTCGTGCATGTCGCTGCACAGGTTCGGGACGACGAAGGACACCTTGGGGAGGGTGGTGTAGTCCGTCGGGAACTGGGTCATGGTCTTGGCCGTGCTGGTGGGCACGTTGGAGAAGGCGAACCAGGGGTTGTGCTTGCGGGCGTACTTGCCGCTGCTGCACGTGGTGGAGCCCTG
This sequence comes from Streptomyces sp. NPDC050448, assembly GCF_040655295.1. NCBI lineage: Bacteria > Bacillati > Actinomycetota > Actinomycetes > Kitasatosporales > Streptomycetaceae > Streptomyces > Streptomyces sp. NPDC050448. Next base: position 264,556 of record NZ_JBFAJR010000006.1, read on the forward strand.
GCTGGGCAGGGTCTCGTTGTAGCTGCCCCAGCTCTTGCCCGCGGCGATGAGCTCGGAGGCGAGGTTGGGCGCGGAGCTGAAGCCCGGCGTGTAGCAGCTGTCGTCGGTGACGCCCTGGTTGGAGCCCGAGAACAGCTGGAGGTAGTTGGGCTGGCTGGGGTGGGTGATGCCGTACGACTGCGTGAGGTTGGCACCCCCGCTCTTGAGGGAGTTGATGTACGGGGCGCTGGAGCTGCCGATGACCTGGCTGTAGGCGTGGTTCTCGAAGACCACGACGACGACGTGGTCGGGGGCCGGCAGGCCGGCCGCGTGCGCGGGCTGTGCGGCGCCGATGCCGGCCCACAGGGCCGTGCCGGCGGCGGTGAGGCCGAAGGCGGTGGCGAGGGCGGTCTTGCGGCGGGACCGTGATGAGGGCATGCCAAACACGGAAAATACCTCCAGGCAGGGGGGGTCTGAGGGCGGCGCGGACGCACCATATCCAGGGGCATGTGCATGGGCCAGGGACAGACGGCTAACAGACCGGGAACACCGGTGGCCTTCCGGGTGTTCGGCAACGGCCTGCCCTAGGTCAACCCAAGAGCAGGGAAAAAGGGGAACCACGGAGCACGTAGGCTCATCCTTCGAACAAGAAGAGACCACCCCCCGACGGGGCAGCACCAGCTGGAGAGCAACCGCACATGTCGTACGCACCCGACGGACAGCACCAGCCGTACCGGTCGGAAGGGCAGTACCAGCAGCAGCCCTACGGCACCTCGTACGCGCAGCCGTACGAACCCCAACAGCACCACGAGCCCCCGTACGGGCCGCCGCACCCGCCGTACGGCGAGCCGGAGGAGCTCGAGGACAACCGGCGGCGTCCGCGCCGGGGCCGGCGCTGGCTGATCGCGGGTGTCTCCGTCCTCGCCCTCGCCGGCATTGCGGCAGGGGTGATGTACCACTTCGAGATACCCCCCTTCACCGACAAGGGCAAGGACGTCTCCTTCGGGCAGCCGGCCGCGGGCGGCAAGACGGGCGGCGGCGACGTCAAGCAGGCGGCCAACTCCAAGGCGCTGATGCCCACCGGCCCGAAGGCCGAGTTCAAGAACTCCATGACCCTGGGCGACGGCACGCACGTGGCCGTCACCACGCTGGACGGCAAGAAGTCCGGCTTCAAGGGCAAGGTGTGGGTCTGGGCGCCCAAGGAGTACAACGACCCGAAGTTCGCGAAGAGCGGCTTCCCGGTCATGATCGCCCTGCCCGGCGGCGCCGGCTACCCGAACAACTACTGGATGGGCACCGACCTGGGGCTCCAGACCAGCATCAGCAAGTGGTACGCCGAGGGCAAGAGCAAGCCCTTCATCCTCGCCATGCCGGTGCTGAACCCGGCCGGCGACGAGAAGGGCATCTACTGGGACGCCTCCGACATCCCCGGCCAGCCCAAGATGGGCACCTGGCTGACCGAGGACGTCCCGGACCTGATGAAGGAGAACTTCCGCACCATCAAGTCCCGTGACGGCTGGGCCTACATGGGCTCCTCCACCGGCGGCTTCGCGAGCCTGAAGGCCGTCCTGCAGCACCCGGACAAGTTCAAGGCCGCCATCTGCTCCGGCCCGGACATCGTGCCCGACTCCTCGCTGTGGAAGGGCCACGACAAGGAGAAGGCCGAGAACAACCCGGAGTTGCTGGCGAAGGCGCTGATCGACAAGAAGGGCGCCCCGGACGTCTACCTCGCCTTCCAGGTCGGCGACAACGAGAACAACAAGAAGACCCTGCCCGATGTGCAGAAGTTCATCGCGACCTACGGCAAGGGGCCGATCCACACCAGCATGAGGGTCATTCCCGGCGGCCAGCACAACGCCAAGACCTACGTCCCGAACATGGGCGAAGGCCCGATCCAGTTCATCAGCAAGGTCCTGGAAGGACCGGTGGAGTAACCACCGGTTCGACCGACTCCACGCGCTGCGGCCCGCCGAACACCATCGGCGGGCCGTTGCCGTCCCAGGCCGCCCAGCCCGGGTTCCCGGTCACCGCGAAGCGCACCCAGGCCGCGTGCATCCGGTCGGCCAGCTCCTGCGGGGCGTCCGGCCCGGCCAGCCAGGAGGACTCCGGCACGTCGAGCGTGTCGAACACGAAGCCCAGCTCCAGGGCGTGGCAGGCGCCGAGGCCCGGAACACCGGAGGGCCAGCCGAACTCGTACAGGAAGCTCGAGGCGGTCCGCCGCGCCCCGGCGAGCCGGCGCAGCGGGTCGCGCAGCAGCCGGTCGGTCAGCAGCTGCCCCGCCAGCTCGGCCGGGCCCGCCCCGGGCAGTGCGGCGCGCAGCGCCCGTACGGCGGCCCGGTCCTTGCCGCTGCGGGAGCGGGCCAGGGCCACGGTGAGCGGACCGAGCCGGTCCATCAGCTTCATCGCGCCGGTGGGGGCGAGCCAGAGCCGGTACTCCTCGGTGGTCCAGCCCAGCAGCAGCGGTACCTCCGCCGCCGCCGCGGCCTCGAGCGGGTCGCCGGGGAGCGTGTCCGGGTCGGCGACCAGGCCGAAGGCGGGCCCTGCGACCAGGGGGCCGGAGCGGCGCAGGACGGCGCCCTGGGCGGCGAGCAGGTCGGGCAGGGCGGTGGCGGCGAAGGCCTCCGCGGTCGCGGGCACCTTCAGGAGGGAGGCCATCCGCCGGACCATCCTGCGCACCCTCTCGCGCGGCAGCACCTCGGGGGCGCCGCTCTGCAGCGCGGCCCCGGCGAAGAGCCCGGCGGCGCGCGGGGCCCCGAGCAGGGCGCCGACGCTGATGGCTCCGGCGGACTCACCGAAGACGGTGACGCGGCCGGGGTCCCCGCCGAAGGCCTCGATGTTCTCCCGGACCCAGGTCAGGGCGGCGATCTGGTCGAGCAGCCCGCGGTTGGCGGGGGCGTCGGGGAAGAGCCCGTAGCCGAGGACGCCCAGGCGGTAGTTGACGGAGACGAGCACCACCCCGTCGCGGGCGAAGGCGGAGCCGTCGTACACGGGGACGGCCGAGGAGCCGCGGGTGAGGGCCCCGCCGTGCAGCCACACCATGACGGGCAGCCGGGCCCCGGGGGCCGGGGCCGGGGTCCACACGTTGAGGTTCAGACAGTCGTCCCCGGAGACCTCCGGGTCGGGCAGCAAGGCGGCGAACTTCGCCGGGTAGGGCACCTTGGGCGCGGTGGGCCCGAACGCGCCGGCGTCGCGTACGCCGTCCCAGGCGGCCGGGGGCGCGGGCGCGGCGAAGCGGAGGGCGCCGACGGGCGGGGCGGCGTACGGGACGCCCCGGAAGGCGGCGATGCCGTCCGGCCCGGTCCGGCCCTCGACGACGCCGTACCCGGTCCTGACCCGGGGCCGGCCGCTGCCGCCCGCTGTGCTCATCGTTTCCTCCGCTGAATCCGGTGTTCCGCGTACCGGGCACGGTCGCACAGGCCTGCGACGGGTGACAAGGCGTGACCCGGCGCGGGGCGGACCGGGTTGGACCGGTCATGCGATCCATGCGTATCCACCCCGGCGTCCGCGGCTTCGTCCAGGCCGGCTCGGTCCCCCTGCTCCTGCTCGTGGCCGCAGGCACGGCGCAGGCCGCCGGGCCCGACTTCCAGTACGTCGGCCGGGACGACAAGGTCCACGGGCTGACCGACCCGCAGGGCTGTGTCGAGGCGAAGGGCGGCGGTCACAAGGCGGTCACCAACGCGACCCGCAGCACCGCGACGCTCTACCGCGGGCCCGGCTGCACGGGCGACAGCGTGGCGGTCCTGCAGCCGGGGGCGGGGGGCCAGATCGAGCCGTACTTCGCCTCTGTGCGATTTTCCTTCACCGCGAAGGCCCAACGGCCGTGACTCCTGGGCTCCCTCTGCGTTGTATGCCATGTCAAATGCCACAGCTCCCCTGTGGCACCCCAATCTCACGAGGAGATCTTGATGTCGCGTATCGCGAAGGCAGTCGCCGTCACCGCTGTTGCCGGTAGCGCCCTGGCCGCCGGCGCCGGTCTGGCCGTCGCCGATGCCGGAGCGCACGGTGCGGCGGTCGGCTCCCCCGGTGTCTTCTCGGGCAACCTGCTCCAGGTTCCGGTGCACGTCCCGGTCAACGTCTGCGGCAACACCGTGAACGCGGTCGGGCTGCTGAACCCGGCGTTCGGCAACACCTGCATCAACCAGTCGGGCGGCGAGCAGCACACCGAGGGCTACGGCGGCTGACCGCCTGCGCCTGTCGGCCGGCTTGACCGGTTGGTCCGAGGACTGAGGGCCCCCGCCGTACGGCGGGGGCCCTTCTTCCGTGGTCCACCGGACCGGACGTCCGGACCATCCGGATCTTCCGTGGCGCCGGATCATTCGTATCGGTAGAGGCCCTCGTGGCCGAGCATGTCGCGCGGGGTGATGTCCCACGGCGGCATCAGCTCGTCGAGGGCGATCACCCGGCCGTGCTGCGGGTCGCCCGGTTCGGGCGGGGTCGCGGGCAGGTAGCCGGAGCCGGGGTGCTTCTGCTGCCAGCGGTCCCACAGCAGGTCCACGAAGGCGTGGTGCAGCCAGAACGCCGGATCGTTGGGGGCCGTACCGCCCGTCATGTGGCCGCCGATCCACTGGTGCACCTTGTTGTGGTTGCGCCAGCGCTCGCTCTTCGGCGCGGCCCAGCCCTCCAGCTTGTTGCGGAATCCGCCGTCGCGGGCCGTGGAGTCCCAGGGCGAGGTGTCGTACGCCGGGTCGTCGAGCGCCCACTGGAGCTCGGCCGCGGTGGGCAGGGCGATCGGGTTCTGCGGCCGGCCCAGGTTGCGGGTGAGGAAGCGGGCCTCCGTGATGCCCACGGTGATCTCCCAGTTGCCCTTCTCGTGGGCGAAGGGGCCGGTCGTCACGCGACGGTCGCTCTCGCGGCCGGTTCCGCCGAGGAAGTCCTCGGCCCAGAGCGAGGAGACCGGGCTGTTGTCCGTGGTCCAGTCCCAGTACGGGACCGAGACACCCGGGTCCACGGCCTGGAGCAGCCGCTCGAAGTGGAGCAGGTAGCGCCGGTGCCAGGGGAAGAAGGACGGGGACATGTGCCCGACGCGGAGCTTGCTGTCCCGGTCGGGCACGAAGTACTTGTCGTGAGTGCGCACCAGATCGTCGTACGCGCCGTTGCGCTTGAGCTCCAGCACGGCCGCCGTGAACCGCTTCTTCTGGGCACTGGTCAGGTTCTTCTGGTTCTGCCGCGTGTACATGCGGGGTTCCTCCCGTTCCGTCCTGTGCTGTTCCGTGCCGTCCGTCAGCCGTGGTGCGGGGCTGCGAGCGCCAACTGGTTGGTGCCGAGCTCGTCGACGGCGGCGCGGGCGAGTTCCAGTGGGGTCTCGAACGACTGGAAGTGGTTGATCCCGCTCAGGTAGCTGCCGTCGGCGCGGCGCATGACGTGCAGGGGGCGGCCGTCGATCCGGACCCCGGCGAGGTCGACGGCGATGTGCCGGCCGCGGTAGGTCTCCTCGGTGAGGGGGGCCGGGGTGAGGGTCTGCCGGGGGCGGCGCGCACGCAGTACGGGGGCCAGGGCCGCGGCGGCGCCGGCGAGCACCGCCGCGGTGAAGGCCGTACGGAGGAGCGTGCGGCGGGTGAGTGCTGCGGATGCGGATGTGGTGTACATGCGGTCTCCCTCGCTCGGTGGTCCGCGCTACGGGGTCTAACGCGGCGCGGCGGGCGAGGTCACCTCGGCCGGTGAGGGTGCTTGTAGAAGAGGGTGGTGGGGTGCAGGCGGCCGGCCGGGTCGGTGGCGTAGTCGGGGATGGTGCCGGCCTCGGTCCACCCGGCGGAGCGGTAGACGGGGTTGCGGGGGCCGGCCCGCGCAACGGCGCCGCACCGGCCCGGGTCCGGGCGGGGCCCGGTGAACGCGAGAAGGGCGGGGAGGCGAGAGGCTCCGCGCAGCGCACCCCGGCCCGGAGTCCGCGCAGCGCACCCCGGCCCGGAGAGCGGGCACGGGCGCGAGCGCGAACCCGGGCGGGCCGGGCTACGGGGACGGGAGTTCCGCGAAGTCCGCCACCAGGGCGTGGTGGTGGCCCGGGGTGCCCAGGGCCAGCGCATCGGCCTTGGCGCGCTTCAGGTACAGGTGCGCCGGATGCTCCCACGTCATGCCGATGCCGCCGTGCAGCTGCACGCACTCCTCCGCCGCACGGACCGCGACCCCGGAGCAGTACGCCTGGGCGACCGCCACCGTGAGCGGGGCGTCGGGGGTCCCGGAGGCCAGCGCGTCCGCCGCGGCGCGGGCCGCCGCACGGGCCGAGGCCACGTCCAGCCAGAGCTGCGCCAGGCGGTGCTTCAGCGCCTGGAAGGAGCCGATCGGCCGGTTGAACTGGTGGCGGCCGCGTACGTGCCGCACCGTCTCCGCAAGGCACCACTGCGCGAGCCCGAGCTGCTCGGAGGCCAGCAGTCCGGCCCCCGACAGCAGTGCTCCGGCGACCGCCGCGCGGGCCGTCGCCGGGTCGGCGAGCCGGGTTCCCGCGGCGCCGTCCAGCGTCACCGTGGCGAGCGGCCGGGTCAGGTCCAGCGGGACCAGCGGGACCAGCGAGACCTCCGCTGCCGGGACCGCGTACAGCCCCGAGTCCGCGAGGACCAGCAGCACATCGGCGGCCGCCGCGTCCGCCACCGAGGTGACGGTGCCCGTCAGGACTCCGCCCCCGGTGTCCCGTACGGGCGCCGGCAGCGGCGCGCCCGGGGCCTGCGTCAGCGGCAGCGCCGGTGCGCACACCTGCCGGCCCGCGGCCAGCTCCCGGAGCAGCCCCGCCACTTCATGCGTGTCGCAGCCCAGCAGGATCTCCGTCGCGAGCACCGCGCTCGTCAGGTACGGGACCGGCGCCACGGCCCGCCCCAGCTCCTCCAGCACCACGGCCGCCTCCCGGTGGCCCGCGCCCTGGCCGCCGAGCTTCTCCGGCACGAGCAGCCCGGCGGTGCCGATCTCCGCGGCGAGCGTGTGCCACAGCTCCGGGTCGTGCGGCCGGTCCGTCTCCGCCCGGACGATCACGTCCGCCGGTGCGCAGCGGTCGGCGAGCAGCGCCCGTACGGCGGACCGGAGTTCTTCCTCCGTCTCGGAGTAGAGCAGGTCGAAGGCATCGCTCATCGGGCCAGGTCCTTCCAGGCGAGGTCCTTGTCGTCGCGCGGCTCGGCGGGCAGGCCGAGGACGCGTTCGGCGAGGATGTTCAGGAGGATTTCGCTGGTGCCGCCCTCGATGCTGTTGCCCTTGGCGCGGAGGTAGCGGTAGCCGGCGTCGCGGCCGGTGAAGTCGACGAGCTCGGGCCGGCGCATCGTCCAGTCCTCGTACAGCAGGCCCTCCTCGCCGAGGAGTTCCACCTCCAGGCCGCTGATCTCCTGGTTGAGGCGGGCGAAGGTGAGCTTCATCCCGGAGCCTTCGGGGCCTGGCTGGCCGGCGGCGAGCTGCTGGCGCAGCCGCTCGGCGGTGAGCCGGGCGACCTCGGCCTGGACCCACAGCTGGAGCAGGCGCTGGTGCAGTGCGTGGGTCCGCAGCCCGGGCCGCTCGCGCCAGGCCGCGGCGACGGGCGCGATCATGCCGCCCTCGCGGGGGAGCCGCATGCCGCCGATGGAGACGCGCTCGTTCATCAGGGTGGTGCGGGCGACCTCCCAGCCCTGGCCGACGGCGCCGAGCCGGTGGCTGTCGGGGATGCGGACGCCGGTCAGGAAGACCTCGTTGAACTCGGCCTCGCCGGTGATCTGGCGCAGCGGCCGGACCTCGACGCCGGGGGCGTGCATGTCGCACAGGAAGTAGGTGATGCCCTGGTGTTTGGGGAGCCCCGGGTCGGTGCGGGCGATCAGGATGGCCCAGCGGGCGGTGTGGGCGCTGGAGGTCCACACCTTCTGCCCGTCGACGATCCAGTCGCCGGAGCCGGTCTCGCGGACCGCGCGGGTGCCGAGCGCGGCGAGGTCGGAGCCGGCTCCGGGCTCGCTGAAGAGCTGGCACCAGACCTCCTCCCCCACCCACAGGGGGCGCAGGAAGCGCCGCTTCTGCTCGTCGGTGCCGTAGGCGAGGATCGTGGGCGCGGCCATGCCGAGGCCGATGCCGATCCGGCGCGGGTCGTTGTCGGGGGCGCCGGCGGCCTCGAGTCCGGCGTCGACGACGGCCTGGAGGGAGCGGGGGGCTCCGAGCCCGCCGAGGCCCTCGGGATAGTGGACCCAGGCGAGGCCGGCGTCGAAGCGGGCCTGCAGGAACGCGGTACGGCCGGTGTCGGCGGGAGGGTGGGCGAGGAGCAGGTCCCGTACGCGCGCCATCAGTTCTTCGGAGGTGGTCACCGCGGGCCGCCTCCGCTCAGGGCCGGTACGACGACCAGCCGGCCGGTGGTGGTCCCGTCGGCGAGGCGCTGCACGGCGTCGGCGGCTCCGGCGAGCGGGACGCGTTCGCTGACCAGCGGCCTGATCGCGCCCTCGGCGGCGAGCCGGGTGAGCTCGGTGTGGCAGGCGGCGATGGCGGCGGGGTCCTTGGTGGCGTAGAGGCCCCAGTGCAGGCCGAGGATGGCGTAGTTCTTCACGAGGGCGTGGTTGAGGGCGGGGGCGGGGATGGTGCCGCTCGCGAAGCCGACGACGACGATCCGGCCCTCGAAGGCCACGCACTTGGCGGAGGCGCTGTACGCGTCGCCGCCGACGGGGTCGTAGACCACGTCGGCCCCGCGCCCGCCGGTGAACTCCTTGACCCGGGCTGCAATCCCGGCCATTTCCTCGCTCGTCCGGTCGATCACCAGGTCGCAGCCGAGCTCCTCGGCGGTGCGCGCCTTGGCCTTGCCTCCGACGACCCCGATGACGGTGGCGCCGGCGGCCTTGCCGAGCTGGACGGCGGCGCTGCCGACCCCGCCGGCGGCGGCGTGCACGAGCAGGGTCTCGCCGGGCTGGAGGCGGGCCCGGCGGTGCAGGCCGAACCAGCCGGTCTGGTAGCCGATGTGCAGGGCGGCGGCCTCGGCGTCGTCGAGGGTCTCCGGGGCCGGCAGCAGGGCGCGGGCGGGCGCGGTGACGTACTCGGCGAAGCCGCCGTGCGGCAGGCTCGGGCTGGCGATGACGCGGCGGCCGTCCTCGGTCTCGCCGCAGATCTCGACGCCGGGGGTGAAGGGCAGCGGCGGGCGGATCTGGTACTGCCCGCGCACGAGCAGCGCGTCGGGGAAGTTGACGTTCGCCGCGAGCACCTTGAGCCTCACCTCGCCCTCGCCGGGCACCGGTTCGGGAACCTCTTCGAGGCGCATGGCCTCACGGGGTTCGCCGGGGGTATGTACTCGCCATGCCTGCATCGGGGGCCTCCAGCGGCCGTCGAGGAACACGCTCCGCGGGCATACTAAGCAGTCGCTTGCCTCTCTGGGAACCACCGGCAGGGGGCGGACAACCGTCCGGACCGAATCAACACGCGTCATTCCGGCCACTTCCGCCCCACCTTCGGCAGCGTGTGGCGTCCGCATGCCATGACTCAACGGGGAACAGCACCTGTCCAGGGGGGACCACCACATGAGAAGAAGCATGTCCGCGGCCGGAGCCGCCGCCGTTCTGGCGGGCCAGGAGTCGTTGCCCGGCCTGCCCGCGCCGCCGCCCGGCGCCGCCGCCCTGCCGCCCGGTACGTACGCAGACCAGGTGGTCCTCGTGACCGGCGGCGGCACCGGGCTGGGCAAAGCCATCGCCGCCGAGTTCGCGCGGCTCGGCGCGGACCTGGTGATCGCGAGCCGGCGCGCCGGGCAGCTGAAGGCGGCACAGGAGGAGTTGGCGGCCGTCCCCGGCGCGGGCCGGGTGACGGCCGCCGTGTGCGACATCCGGGACCCGGAGCGGATCGCGGAGGTCTTCTACGCGGCGCAGGCGGCGCTCGGGCTGCCGGACGTCCTGATCAACAACGCGGCCGCCAACTTCCCCTGTCCGGCGGAGGACCTGTCGCCCAACGCCTGGCGGGCGGTGGTCGACACCACCCTGACCGGCACCTGGTTCACGACCCGCGAGTTCGGCCGCCGCCGCCTCGCCGCCGCGACACCCGGCTCCATCGTCAGCGTCGGCGCCTCGTACGCCTGGACGGGCGGACCGGGCTTCGCCCACAGCGCCGCCGCCAAGGCCGGGGTGAAGAACCTGGTGGAAACGCTCGCCGTCGAGTGGGGCCCGTACGGCATCCGGATCAACGGCCTCGTCCTACGGCGGCCACCACCGGCTGCGGGAGGCGGGCGAGCACGGCGAACATGGACCGTCAGGTTGGGGGGTGGTGCTCAGCGCGAGAAGACCTCGAACGTCACCGCCGGGCGGCCGCCGAAGCGCACCGACGCCTGCTGTGCGAAGCCGGTGAGGAAGTTGCGGCAGTACTCCTCCGGGTCCTGGTCGGTGAGCACCTCGATGTACGCCTTGTGCTCCATCAACGACTTGATCGAGCGCTCCAGGCCAGGGCCGGCGTCCGCCGCGTGCGTCGGCGTCGAGGACCCCGCGACGGCGACCCAGCGCACCCCGTTCCAGGGCTCCAGGCCCTGCTCGGAGTGGAGCTCGGGGAAGATCCACCGGTTGCCCGCGTCGGCGGCGGCGTCCAGGGTGGCCCGGCCGACGGCCTTGTGGTCGGGGGTGTTCCAGTAGCCCCCGCCGCCCTGACCGCCCCAGGTGTCGCGGTGGTTGAGGGTGATGAGCAGTTCGGGGCGGTGCCGTCGGATGGCGGCCGCGATGTCCCGGCGCAGACCGAGGCCGTACTCGACGGTGCCGTCCCGGTAGTCGAGGAACTCCACCGTGGAAACCCCGACGACGGCGGCACTCGCGCGCTGCTCGGCCTCGCGCAACGGGGCGCACTCCTGCGGCGGGATCGTGTCGATGCCGGCCTCTCCGCGCGTGGCCAGGAGGTAGACGACCTCGCGGCCGCCGTCCGTCCAGTCGGCGATCGCCGCGGCACCGCCGTATTCCAGATCGTCGGGGTGGGCGACCACCGCGAGGGCGCGCCGCCAGTCGGTGGGCATGGGCTCCAGGGGCGCGGGCTGATCCAGTTGTTCGGTCATGCCTCGCACAATAGGCGAATGGACGGACAGGGACGGGCCGTCGCGCTGCGGGATGCGAGGGGGACGGTGTCCCGCTGCGGAGAGCTTGCCGGCGAGGTTGGTTCCGACGCGGCCGGCGCCCAGGGCGTCGAGGGTGGGGATTCCGGGCGAAAGCTCCCGGCAGTGCGGCGTGAGCCAGGACCGCTGAGCCAGCCGGCCGCATCCGCACGCGGGAGCCTCCGTGTGGGTGGCCGGGTGGTCATCTCGTGCTCCAGGACACGGTCAGTCCTCACCCGGCCCACCATCCTTGTGGTCGTCACCAGCGACCTGTCACGGCCGCCTCGGCTCAGACCGTTGCCTTGAGCGTCACCTCGACGTTCCCGCGGGTGGCGTTGGAGTACGGGCAGACCTGGTGGGTGGTCGCCATGAGCTGGTCGGCCGTGGCCTGATCGAGGTGGGGCAGGTGGGCCGAGAGCGTGACGGCGAGGGTGAAGCGTCCTTCGTCCAGGGTGAGCAGGCTCACCGTGGAGGTGACGGTCGACGCACCGACATCGACCTTCTGCCGGCCTGCGATCAGTCGCAGCCCGTTGTGGAAGCAGGCGGCGTAGCCTGCGGCGAAGAGCTGCTCGGGGTTGGTGCTGTCGCCGCCGGGGCCGCCCATCTCCTTGGGGACCGCCAGAACCTCATCGAGCACCCCGTCCAGGGAGCGGACCTCCCCGTTGCGGCCGTCGCCGGTCGATATCGCCTCGGTGGTGTAGAGCACGGACATGGTTGTTCCTTTCACGGGTGCCACAGATGGTGGTCGGTCTTCGGTCGCCGGCCACGCCGCGATCGCGAATTGGCGTGGCAGACAAAGGCTGGTGACGACAAGTCAGCGCGGACTGGTCAGCGCAGGTCCCGCAGACGGACGGTCAGCAGGTTGGGGTCTTCGGCGGTGGCGTAGGCGGCATCGAGCACATACACCGTGCCGCGCCGTACCTCGATCGCCGTGGGGTTCCGCAGGCCATCCGCCGCGGTCAGCACGGTGGAGTGGCTTCCGTCGGGGCGGATGCGGACGACCTGGTTCACGCGGTGGAGAGCGGCCAGGATCTCGTCGCCGCCGCCGGTGAAGGCGAAGTCGTCGACGGTGGTGAGTCCGGTGGCCCGGGTCTGGACCGGTCCGGGCCTGCGCCCCGGCAGGAAGGGGATCCGCACGATGGTGCCCTTGTCGGTGTTGGCCACCCACAGCGCGTTGTTGTGGATCTTCAGTCCGTTGGCGCCGGCAATGCTGGAGAAAGCGAGTTCGGGTGCGGTCGACCAGGCAGTCGCCTGGCCGCCGGTGGTGTGGACCGCCCAGATCGTGCCGAGCGCGGAGTCGGCGATGTAGAGCATGCCGTGCCGCCGGTCCAGCGCCAGGCCGTTGGGCAGGGCGTCGGCGGGCAGGGCGGCGATGCGCTCCGGGGTTCCGTGCGGGCGCAGCCGCCACACACCGGTCAGATCGGCGGCACCGGCGGCATAGAGGAAGTACAGGGTTCCGTCGGCGTCGCGGACGATCCCCATGGTGGCCGCGAAGCGCAGTACGGGCGTGCTGACCCCGCCGTCGGCGGGCAGTGGCATGGTGGCCAGGATGTGTGTCGTGCCGTCGGCTTCGACCTTGGCGACCTGCCGGGCGAGCGAGAAGGTCACATCGAGGCTGCCGTCCGGTTCGGTGGCCGCGTTTTCCGGCGTCTGCCCCTTGGCCCAGTCGAAGTGCGCGCGGATGGAGGCCGTCGCGTTCGGGGTGGCCCCGGCCGGGGATGACACGAAACCGACGACGACCGCGGCAGCGACCGCGACGGCCGTTCTCAGGATGTTCTGACGCATTGTTCCTCACGGATTCAGGGCACGCGGACGTCACGTGCGCATGGTGGGACCAGGGTTCTTGAGACGTAGCCGTCGTCAGGGCCTTCCCTGACCGTGCTGATCAGGCGGCATCGTTACCGCCGGCCACGGACGGGATGACGATGACTACGAGACCGATCTTGTGTCAGCGATCGGTTCCAGTTCTGGTGTCGTACCTGCCGGGCGAGTCTGTTCACCTGGGGCGACGGCTTGGGCCAGCAGGGTCAGCGCGGCCTGCGAGGCCGAACCCGCCACCGCGGTGACCGCCACGATCCGCTGTCCCGGCCCGTCCGGGACCGGCATGGCCTGCTGGGTGACGTCCACGGCTCCGACCAGGGGATGGCGCATCCGGTAGGTCGCGATGTCCCATGCCCGGACCGGGTGCGCGGACCACATCGCGGTGAACTCCGGGCTGTGCATGACCAGTTCGCCGATCAACGCGGCCAGCATCGGATCACCGGGGTGCCGGCCGACGGCCAGGCGCAGCCTTCCCACCACGTCCCTGGCCTTCTTGGGCCAGTCCTCGTACAGCTCGCGGGTGTGGGCGTCCAGGAAGACCAGTCGCGCGGTGTTCGGACGTCGAGCGGGATGGTCGGGGCTCTGATAGGCGAGGTGTCCGGCGAACAACGCATGCCCCGCGCGATTCCACGCCAGCACGTCGTTGCGACGGCCGAGCACGATGACCGGGGTGTCCCCGAAGGCGCGGATCAGCTGTCTCGTCGTATCGCTGACGCGCTCGGGTGCCTGCCGGCGGGTTCGCTCGTTGCCGCCCTTGTGCAACGCTCCTGCGAGATCGTGCAGATGGCGGCGTTCGGTTCCGTCCAGACGAAGCGCTCGGGCGATCGCGTCCAACACCTCCGTCGACGCGTTGAGCGACACCCCCTGCTCCAGTCGCGTGTAGTAGGACTCGCTCACACCCGCCAACCCCGCCAGCTCGTCGCGGCGCAGACCCGGCACCCGCCGCTCCTCGTCGAACATCCGCAACCCGACGTCCGCAGGCTGCAGTTGCGCCCGGCGCGTCCGCAGGAACCGCCCCAACTCTGATCTGCTGCTCATGGATTCGAGTATGGACACGCGCGACCTCACCTGCCTGCCCCTGTCAGTGCCAGGCGAGCCGGACACCGACACCGCTGGGGCGTGGGCCTGTTCAGGCGCTCGTCGAGGGAACGAGGATGTCGAGCGCCCCGGCGCAGTCCAGTGCGGCCTTGGCGGAGCGTGGCAGCATGATGTCCTCGTAGGCGCGGAGGGCGTCGTCGACGGTGGATTCGGCGATGAGGGCGTGGGCGAGGTCGGCGCCGTCGAGCATGGCGAGGTTGGCGCCCAGTCCGACCGGGGGCATCAGGTGCGCGGCGTCGCCCAGCAGGGTGATGCCGGGGACGTGCTCCCAGGTGTGCGGGGCGGGCAGCACGAACAGGGGCCGGTTGATGAACGCGCGGTCGTTGTGCCGCAGGAGGTACAGCAGGCTCTCGTCCCAGCCGTCGAACATCTTCAGCAGGTGGGTTCGCACGGCTGCCTCGTCGGCGAGGTCCACATCTGCGGCCAGGTGCCAGTTCTCCGGGGCGCGGAAGGCGATGTAGGCGCGGATGTTGCCGTTGCTGTTGCGCTGGGCGAACAGGGCCCTGCCGGCGGACTTCGCGAGCAGGCTTCCGTTGCCGACCATCCGCGCGAGGGCGGGGTGGCGCAGGTCGCAGTCGTCGAAGCCGGCCTCGACGAACGTGACGCCGGTGTAGGCGGGCGTGGCAGCCGACAGGGCCGGGCGGACGCGTGACCAGGCGCCGTCGGCGCCGACCACCAGGTCGACGTCCTCGGTGGTGCCGTCGCCGAGGAGCAGGCGCCAGCTGCCGTCCCCGAGCGGGGTGGCCCCGTTGACGGCGCAGCCCCACCGTACGGTGCCCGCGGAGAGGGACTCCAGGAGCAGGCCTCGCAGTTGACCCCGGTCGATCTCCGGGCTCTCCTCGTCGTGGACGGGTCCAGGGAAGGGCAGGGCCGTACCGGTGATGGGGTCGAGCACGCGCCACTCCTGGCCCTCGGGGCGAGCCAGGGTGCGGAACCGGTCGAGCAGGCCGGCCGCGCGCAGGGCGAGCTGACCGGTGCCGGCGTGGATGTCGAGGGTGCCGCCCTGGGAGCGGGCGTCGGCGGAGGCCTCACGTTCGAAGACGGTGACGGAGCGGCCGTGGCGTTGCAGGACGCCGGCCAGGGCCAGGCCGCCGAGGCCGGCGCCGACGACCGCGATGCGTGGGTCACGGGCGGAGTTCATAGGGATGTCCCCTCAGGAAGGTGGGCTGAGCCGCCGGTGGCCCGGCGCACCACCAAGAAAGCACATCCACTACAAAAGCGCAATGACTACACTTTCGTAGCGAGTTCATCTTGGGCTATGGTGTACCGGTGACCGAACCGACCGGGCGCCGCGAGCGCAAGAAGGCCCAGACCCGCCAGTCCCTGGCCGACGCCGCACTCCAGCTCTTCCTCGAGCGCGGCTACGACCAGATCGGCGTCAAGGACGTCGCGGACGCCGCCGACGTGTCCGTGACCACCCTGTTCAAGCACTTCCCCAGCAAGGAAGCCCTGGTCTTCGACCAGGACGACGATCTCGAGGCGGCACTCGTCGCTGCCGTCCACAACCGGCCCCCGGGCCAGTCGATCCCGCACGCACTGCGCGAGCACATCCTGCTGAAGCAGACCCAGCTCGCCGTCAACGCCGCAGACCCGCGCTTCGCCGCGTTCGCGCGCATGGTGCAGGACACCCCGGCCCTGCGCGACTACGCCCACCGCATGTGGACACGCCACGAAACGACCCTGGCGCGCGCCATCGCGGAGGAAGTCGGCGCCCCCGGCGACGACATCACCTGCGCGGCCCTGGCCCGTTTCGCCCTGGAGGCCCGCATCCTCATCCAGCGACACGCCGACCCGCGGCGCGCCGCCGAGGAAGCCTTCGCCCTGCTCGAACACGGCTGGGCAGCCCTGCACACCCACCATTGAGCGCTGCTGCGGCGACCGCAGCGTCAACCGCGCAGTCGCGACCAGAGTCCGACGAACGGTTCCTGCGGCTCCTGCGCTTGCAGACCGCCGAGGTGCGCGACGGCGCCCACCGTGCGGGCCCCAGCGGCCGCACGACCGTCGGCGGTCGGCGCCGGTCGCGGTCGCCGCGGAGCGAACGGCCTTGCGGTCACGTCGAGGCAGCCTGGGTGGTCGCCCTGCGTCGCAACGCCGCCGAGGGGTCCGTCAGTCCTGGGCCTCGTCGCGTACGAGGGCCAGCAGGTGGTTCAGGACGCGGGGGCCGCCGGCGCGGAGGCCGTCGTGCTCGAACTCGTCCGTCACCCAGGTGCGCAGGCCGCGGATCGCCCGGGCGGTGTGCAGGGAGTGCGCGGTGTCCACGTACATGTCGTCGTGGTAGACCGCGGCGGCCACCGGTACCTCGTTGGCGGCGAGCCGGGCCGGATCGTACAGGGGCTGCCAGCCGGTACGGGCAGCCAGCAGTTCGGCGGTCTCGCGCAACGGGGCCAGCGCGGGATCGGCGGTGAAGTGCCAGGGGTGGATGGTCTCGCCGGTGAACAGCAGGGGCCCGTCGCCCGCGAGGGCCTTCTCGGCGTCGAAGCCGGGGTGGCCCGCGCGGACCCGTTCGGCGGCCCAGGCGGTGGCCGCTGCCGGCTCCTGGGCGTAGATCGGCTCGTGGAGCAGGGCGTAGAGGGGGTGCCCGGCGAAGGAGAGCAGCCCGCGAACGCCCTCCAGGAAGGCATCGGAGAGGGCGGGGCCCGACAGGGTCGGGACGAAGGCGTCTTCCAGCAGGTGGTGCAGTTGGTGGCTGCCGTCGCCGCTGCCGAGCAGGATGCCGACGGACTGGAAGGCCTCGGCGGTGAGGCGGTAGCCGCCCGGGAGTTCGGCCGGGCGCTCCAGGAGGTGGGCGGCGATGCGGCGGGCGCGCTCGACGTCCATCGGGTAGCGGGCGTAGTGGGCCAGGTTCTTCCGCTCGATGCGGGGGTACCCGGCTTCGTACACCTCGTCGGCGGTGGCGTCGAGGGACGGGAGCCCGCCGGTGATCAGGGCGGCGGTCAGGCCCTCGGGGGCGGTGGAGAGGTAGTGGGTGGTGCAGAAGCCGCCGAAGCTCTGCCCGAGCACGGTCCAGGGCGCGCCGCCGGTCAGGCCCGGGCGGATGGCCTCGGCGTCGCGCACGATGGAGTCGGCGCGGAACCGGGCGAGGTACTCCGCCTGCCGCTCGGGGGTGCCGCGCAGGGGCAGGGTCTGCCGGTTGGCCGGGGTGGAGCGACCGGTGCCGCGCTGGTCGAGCATGAGGACCCGGTACTCGGTGAGGGCCCGCCCCAGCCAGGCCTGCCGGCCGACGAAGCGGCGGGCGCCGAAGCCGGGGCCGCCCTCCAGGTAGAGCAGCCAGGGCAGGGTCTCGGGGTCCTTGCCGGTGGCGACGGCCTCGCGGGCGTACAGCTCGATGTGCTCCCCGTCCGGGCGGGTGTGGTCGAGCGGGACGCTGAAGCGGTGGTCGGTGAGGACGACACCGGGCTGACGGTAGCTGCGGTCGATGGTCACGAACGGCCCCTGGGTGTGCGGCTGCCCCGGCCGGATCGCGACCGGGGCACGGTCTGGCGGCCCGGCCGAGTGTAGTACGGGGCCGCCGGCTGCCCTGGACCTTACCGGCGGCTGCGGCGGCCGGCGCCGCCCCGGACCGCGGAGCCTTGGCGATGCGCGCGCGTTCCCCGGAGGCCGCGTACCCGGCCGCACGGGAACGGGCCCGGCGAGCCCCCGCGGCCCGGGGGGCCGGGGGCGCCCCCGCCGCGGGAGCCGGGGGGGGGGGAGTG